>BNUJ01000071.1 GCA_025997275.1 Deferribacterales bacterium | reverse complement strand
TTATTTAGGTATTTAACCAATAGGAATAATACTAGTGGAAATAGTATATAAAACTGCTCCTCTACTCCTAAAGACCACGTATGTAGCAATGGTTTTGTGCCGTCTGGTATAGTCCAATAGTTGAAAGACTCTTGCCAAAAAAACACATTGGGCACGAATGCGAACATATACCTTAAAGATGTAAGATAGCTTTGTAAATACCTAGGAGAAAACAGAAGTTCAGCTAATACGGTTGATACTAACGCTACAAAAACTAATGGCGGGATTATACGCCTAACCCTACGTTCATAAAATTTTAGAAAACTAAATCCCCCGCCTGCAAGGTGTGACGTAGCTTCAGAGCTAGCTAATGAGCGCTGCCCCCCCCCCCGTCATAACAGCGTTTGATTTTTGAACATTGCCAATCATCTCACCATATATAATACTGGTGATTAAAAACCCCGATATTACATAGAATATATCCACACCAGCGTAACCACCACCAAAGAACTTGGTGAAATCTAAATGAAAAAGTATTATAGGGATAACAGCAAATGCCCTCAACCCATCTATATCTGCACGATAGTTCATTTCATACCCATATAGTGTTTGCGCTGTTCTGGAGTCAGGTGCTCTATGCTATCTGGCATAAGAGGCAAACGCACATCACCAATAACAGCGCAGAGCGCGCGGACGCAAAAAACTTCATATTTATCATCTTATCTCCTAAATGCTAAGCATATACGTGGCGATTCTATACGATTATTTTCTGTATGTCAACTTTCTTAGAAAAAAGTTATAAAATAGTTTGACATTGTTATAATGCTGTGTTATAAGGATGTATCGTAGTAATATAATGCTACGCTAGAATATGCTTTGTGTAATGTTTTCACCCCCTCAAAAGGGGGCGTTCTTATCTAGTGTATAGTCCGCATGTGGTCTATTATGTAGTTTTGTATATGGTTTGTGGTTGTTTTGATGGAGAGATTCCCGAGTTAGGTCAAAGGGGACAGACTGTAAATCTGTTGCGTAAGCTTCGGAGGTTCAAATCCTCCTCTCTCCATTGTGTTTTTGTGCGGGTGTAGCTCAGTGGTAGAGCATCAGCCTTCCAAGTTGATGGTCGCGGGTTCAAGTCCCGTCGCCCGCTTGGGGCGTGGTGAGTCTGCCCACATGGCTCAGTCGGTTAGAGCGCGTCCTTGGTAAGGACGAGGTCTCCGGTTCGATTCCGGATGTGGGCTTGTGGCTGAAAAATTAGACAATGTTGTGAACGTGTGTAAAATTTAACTTGTGCCATTGACCAGCGCAACAGAATGTTGCAAGAAAAAACAACAATTGCTTGTTGTTTGAGGGAAATGTTTGCGGAGTAATTGCGAAAGTTCGTGCACAACAGGACGTGCAAACAGAGCTATATACTTAGGCCAATAGCTCAATTGGTAGAGTTCCGGTCTCCAAAACCGGCGGTTGAGGGTTCAAGTCCTTCTTGGCCTGTATTTATGAGTGATTAGTTTTGTGTGATTAAATAACGTGTATATGGGGGACGATATTATGAGAGAAATTATAACACTTGCGTGCTCTGAATGTAAGAGGCGCAACTACACGACAACCAAGAACAAGCGGACTATGACGGGCAAGTTAGAGATAAAGAAATACTGCCCGCACGACAAGAAACATACTACCCATAGAGAGGTTAAGTAGGATGGGCATAGATAAAGCTCTTGCGTTTTACAATGAAGTGAAAGGGGAGTTGGAAAAGGTTAGCTGGCCCACCAAGCAACAAACTATTGGCACGACTGCTGTCGTGTTGGTGTTAATGGCGATACTTACGGTCTATCTTGGCATTGCCGATGCTGTGCTTGCACGGCTTGCCACTGTGGTAATGGGGTAGGAGGGCAGATATGGCTAAAGAATGGTATGTAATCCACACCAACTCTGCCGCAGAGAATAGAGTTAAGGCGTTGTTAGACAAGAAGATTGCGGAACTGAACCTGTATGAACAGATTAGTCAAGTGCTTATCCCTACTGAAGAGGTGATTGAGTTGCATGACGGCAAGCCCGTGAAGAAGGTTCGCAGGACGTATCCCGGCTATGTGCTTGTGCAGATGGAGATGTCAACTGAAAACTGGAATGTCGTTCGGGCTGTGGCAAGGGTCACTGGTTTTATAGGTGGTGTTGAGCCTGTGCCGATACCGCAGGCGGATGTTGATGCAATGCTATCTAGGGCTAGCGAGCAGGCACCGCGCTTAATGTCTAAATTTAACAAGGGCGATTCCATTGAGGTGACAGACGGACCATTCCTAGGTTTTCCTGGTATGATAGACGAGGTGAACGTTGAGCGTGAGAAGGTGCGTGTCATCGTAAGTGTGTTTGGCAGGCAAACTCCTATTGAGTTGAGCTACCTGCAGATAAGACGGATGAAAGGCTAAAGGAAGGATAACTATTATGGCAAAGAAAGTTATGGGGCAGATTAAATTGCAAATACAGGCGGGTAAGGCGGCACCTACTCCGCCGGTTGGTCCTGCGCTGGGTCAGCGTGGTGTCAATATTATGGAGTTCTGTAAGGCGTTTAATGCTAATACGCAAGCTATGGGCGATTTTATTATCCCTGTGGTGATTACGGTTTTTGAGGACAGGAGCTTTACGTTTGTAACAAAGACTCCGCCTGTTTCTCAGTTGATTAAGAAAGAGTTGAAATTAGAGAAAGGCTCTGGTGTACCTAACAAGACAAAGATTGGCAAATTGACTAATGAGCAGTTGAAAAAGATTGCTGAAACTAAGTTGCCTGATTTGAATACCCAAAACGTAGAGCAAGCAATGAAGTCTGTCGCTGGTTCAGCGCGCAGTATGGGCGTAGAGGTAGGGTAGCAGGTGATGGTTAGGCGTTTTGATGCATTAGCTATATTAGCATGTGCATTTATATATATGCTGGGGGCTGGTTTTGCATTTGCAGGACCAGCTGTCTGCAACTTTATTGAATATAGTAAATCTGATGGTGAGTGTAAATTAGTAGACGTGGCTACGAAAGCTACTTTTTCGGCAAAGTGCACCGCTGGTGATGCGGCTGTGCTAGCTGCAGGTCAGGTAAATGCTTGTGTGGACTTTTACGATAAGAGAGAACATCGTGAAATTCGCGCCCTGTGTGGCGGGACAAGAAAAGAACCTACATTGGTTTATGGGTATTTCTTTCCGCGCAGGAACACTGACAATAAAGACGACTGCACTTTTGCGTTAGGGGCAAGCACGTTGCGGTTAGCCTGTACTCCCGCTCAGAAGACGCTCTTGAAACAAGCGGCGGGCAGTAATGATAGGTTGCTTGCTATTCGTTATTTTGACTATGGTGCTGTTGCGGAGGGGGAGTTGCGGTTTTACTCTGCCGTGACGGTTGCAAGGGTGTTGCCTAAAGATAGTGTCCCCTATTCGCTGGTGGGACATTACGTAGATGATGACAACAAGCAATGCACTTTCCGCAATGAAGACGAGTTCGGCGATACACCTGACAAGGTTGTGTTAGATTGTTCACTTGAAGATAAAGCGGCATTAAGGCTGCCCAAATTTAGTGAGCAGTTATTAGTTGTGAACTTTTTTGTACAAGATTCAGAGGACGGCAAGCACAATCAGTTGATACTATTTGAGCTTGCGAAGTAGATTATTGGAGGATATTTTTATGACAGTTATTAAGGAACGGAAACAGGATTTAATTGCGCAGTTTAAGATACACGATGGCGATACAGGCTCACCTGAGGTTCAAGTTGCGCTTATCACTGACCGCATTGGGTATCTTACAGAGCATTTTAAGACTCATGTAAAAGACCACCATTCTAGGCGTGGTTTGCTTATGCTTGTCGGCAAACGCCGCAAGTTGCTGGATTATCTGAAGCAGAAAGATTATGCCCGCTATCGTTCTTTGATTGAATCTCTCGGCATTAGGAAGTAATCATGGAGAAAAACGCTAAGATATTTTCAGTCGCTCTCACAGGTGGGGGTGCATCAATAACGTTTGAAACGGGTTGGAAGGCAAAGCAGGCTAACGGTGCTATTTGGGCGCGTCAGGGTGATACTGTTGTCCTAGTGACGGCAGTTGTAGGTTCAACGCCAGAATCATACACTGATTTTTTCCCGCTGACAGTTAATTATATTGAGAAATTTTATGCAATAGGCAAGTTTCCCGGCGGATATATTAAGCGTGAGACTAAGCCTAGCGATAGGGAAACGTTGACGGCTAGGCTGATAGATAGACCTTTGCGTCCTATGTTTCCAGAGGGCTTTAGGAATGAAACGCAACTCGTAGCTACGGTTGTATCGGCTGATAATGTCAATATGCCCGATGTGTTGGCTCTGAATGCAGCAAGTGCTGCATTGATGATTTCTGACATACCATTCACTATTCCTGTGGGTGCGGTTAGGGTGGGCAAGCTGAGTGGTAAGCTGATAGTGAATCCATCTGTAGCGCAGTATAGTGAACTAGAGATGAACATAATTCTTGCAGGCACGAAAGACGCTATAGTTATGGTTGAGGCGGGTATGGCGGTTGCCAGCGAAGAGGCGATTGTTGATGCGTTGATTTTCGGTCATGAAGAGATTAAGAAAATCATAGCCTTGCAAGAAGAAATGGCAAAATCTGTCGGCAAGGCTAAGATGGATTATGTTGACTATGCTATACCAGAGGCACTTGTGAAGGACGGCATCTCAAAGGTCGGTAGCAAGTTTAGAGATGCTTTTTCGGTGCAAGGTAAGCTGGAGAAATACGCTGCCATTGATGCTGTAAAGGCAGAATTGACTGCACTATTGAAAGCGACTCACGAAGATTTTGACAAAAATGAGCTTTTCTATAAAGACCTTGTTAAAGAGGTTGAAAAGTATGTGTTCCGTGAGCATATTGTCACTACGAAGAATCGTGTGGACGGCAGAAAGACGGACGAAATCCGCCCGATAGATATTGAAACGACTGTGTTACCATGTGGGCATGGCTCTGCACTCTTTACGCGTGGCGAAACGCAGGCGTTGGTATCAGTTACGTTAGGCTCTAAGAGTGACAGTCAGATGTCTGACACGATAGAGGGCAATGTTAATAAGACTTTCACACTACAGTATAACTTCCCGCCTTATAGTGTCGGCGAGACGGGCAGGATTGGTGCTCCCGGTCGCAGAGAAATTGGTCATGGTGCATTGGCTGAGAGGGCGTTGTCTAGGGTATTGCCAAGCAATGATAACTTTCCATACGTAGTGCGGGTAGTATCTGAAATATTGGAATCTAATGGTTCATCGTCAATGGCGACTGTTTGTGGCGGAACGCTTGCTCTAATGGATGCTGGGGTGCCTATTAGTGCGCCTGTTGCTGGTATAGCTATGGGGCTTGTTTATCAGGATGGCAAATATGTAATATTGACTGATATTATGGGGCTTGAAGACCACTTGGGCGATATGGACTTCAAGGTCGCTGGTACTCGCGATGGCATCACTGCATTGCAGATGGATATTAAGATAAAGGGACTGTCGCGGCAGATATTGTCAGAGGCATTGACTCAGGCTTATGCTGGGCGTATGTTCCTGCTAGATGTGATGCAAAAGGCATTGCCAGAAGTGCGTCCAGAGCTTGCTCCTACTGCACCGCGTGTTAAGGTTGTTCACATTAACCCTGAAAAGACTGGTATGCTGATAGGACCTCAGGGCAAGAATGTCAAAGCTATTATAGAGGCTACTGGTGCTACGATAGATATATTTGATGGCGGTATAGTAAATATATTCGCAACTAATGCTGATGCTATGCAACGTGCTATTGATATGGTAGAGGCTTCTGTGGCAGAGGCTATAGAGGGGCGCACGTATAAAGCTACTGTTAAAAAGGTAATGGAGTATGGTGCGTTTGTTGAGATATTGCCAGGACTGGAGGGGCTGTTGCACGTGTCGCAATACGACCATTCGCGGACGGCTAATATGGCTGATGTTGTGAGTGTGGGCGATAAGCTAGACGTGCTCTATACGGGCAAAGACCGCAGTGGCAGGCTGGAACTATCTAGGAAAGCCCTGTTGCCTAAATAGCACAACATTGCCTGACTAGAGCTATGTTATGATGTATAAGGTAGTTAGCAAAGTTCAGCTCAGCGAGGGTGTTGCGCTCATGACGGTGTATGCGCCTTATGTTGCGCGTGGCTGTCAGCCCGGTCAGTTTGTGATAGTCTGTGCGAACGATGACAGCGAGCGCATACCGTTGACTATTGAGGACTACGACAGGGACGAGGGCACTATAAACATAATCTATCAGGTGGTAGGTTACTCCACGCGTGAGCTTGACGGCAAGTGTGCGGGAGATAACCTCTCCGCCGTGGCGGGACCGCTGGGCGAACCCGCGCATTATCCTGTAGAAAATCTAAAATCGGTGTTAGGTATAGGCGGCGGGGTTGGCATTGCGCCGTTATATCCGCAGATGAAACACTTAAAGCAGATGGGTGTGCGGGTTGATTGTGTGCTGGGTGGCAGGAATAGGGAACTTGTAATATTAAAGAGAGAATTTGAAGCCTTTGCTGATAGTGTGCTCTATGCTACCGATGACGGTTCGCTTGGCATTAAGGGCGTCGTGACCGATGTTCTAAAATCGCAGTTAGAAAAGGGTGTTATTTACGACCTAGTAGTGGCGATTGGTCCTATGATAATGATGAAGGCTGTTGTAGATTACACTAAACCATTAGGACTACCTACGGGCGTGTCGTTGAACCCGTTAATGGTGGACGGCACGGGCATGTGTGGTGGTTGTCGCGTGAGTGTGGGTGGCGAGGTGAAGTTTGCCTGCGTAGATGGACCCGATTTTGACGGATTAAAAGTTGACTTTGAGGAGACTATGAAACGCCAGTCTTTTTACAAAGATGAGGAGCACGAGTGCAACCTAAGAAAGCTAGCGTAAATTAGTATGGTTGCCAGTATCTCAACTAATAGGCAATTTTATGTGAAATACCGTCCAATCCCCCAACTTGCTATCTACCGATATTGTGCCAGAGTGTTCCTCTATGGTTTTCTTAACGATTGCTAGCCCCAGCCCTGTGCCATTAGGCTTTTTACTGAAATAGGGGACAAAAACATTGGCTAAATCATCACTTGCTATGCCTGAACCATTATCATAAATGTCTATAAGAGCATCGTTTTCTTTTGCCCGTGCAGTAATCTTTAGTATGTTATAATCTTTATTAAATGCTTGTGTAGCATTTTGCATCATATTAACAAATACGCGTTTTAGTTGTTGCCTATCGCCACGCACGTTTAAGCCCGCTGGTATATCAAGCTCAATATTCACGTTATGCGCCAATGTTCTTTGCATCTCTAGCACACTATCAAATAGTTC
>BNUJ01000070.1 GCA_025997275.1 Deferribacterales bacterium | reverse complement strand
TTCGCCTACCCTTAAACAAGACGTTCTCTAGTGTATTTATTACAATACCATCTGATACTTCATAGCTGGCACCAGCAATGGCATTGTATAGCTCAACGAGCTTCTCTTTTTCAGAGAATAGTTTTGTGAAAACGCTATCTTTGTATTCCCTGTTGGTTTTGCCACTTGACATAACTTGATAATATGATGAAAAAAGCTAGTCGTCAAGAGCTTTTATGGCAACTATATACTTGTCTTTCGTTCCATTTAATGATACGATAACCCCCATATTTGACGATTAAATGAAACGAATAAAATGTTTGGGGCAAAAATGGCTAATAACGAACAAAAAACTATACTTGAAAGACGGCAGGCTATCCTTAACTTTGTAAAGGCAAGGAAGGCTGTCAGCCGTGATGATATACAGAACTTCATTGCAGGCAACTTTCCGCAAAGCTCTAAAATAACTATACTACGTGATTTAGATTGGCTGGTCACTACTGGCGAAATCGCCAAACAGGGCAAGGCTAAACAAACCATATACGTCTATCTGGCTTCACCACTGCTTGATACCATAAACGTTGAGGAGTATTTTTCTAGGGATATTGACGCACGAACCCTTATAAGCAATCGGTTCAACTTTGCTATTTGGGACAATCTTCATAACCTTTTGACGGAGAAAGAAAAAGCAGAGCTTGCTAGCAAAAATCAACAATATCGCACAAAACGCGCGGAGCTACCCCCTGTAGCAATAACGAAAGAAATAGAACGCATTACCATTGAGCTGGCGTGGAAGTCGTCTAAGATAGAGGGCAATACTTATTCGCTCCTTGATACTGAAGAGCTGATAAAAGGCGGTGTTGAGGCTAAAGGCAAGACCCACTATGAGGCTATTATGATACTAAATCATAAAAAGGCGATAGAGTTTATCTTTGCCGAGCCTGCTCATTTTAAGCAGCTAACGCTACCCAAGATAGAGTATTTGCAGCGACTTTTAGTGACCGACCTTGATGTATCGTTTGGTATCCGCCGAGCAAGGGTTGCTATCGTAGGCACAAACTACAACCCGCTTGATAATCTATACCAGATTAAAGAGGCAATGGAGCAGATGGTGGCGGTTGTCAACGCAACTGAAAATCCAGTTGAAAAGGCACTTATAGCTGTTTCTATGCTCTCTTACATCCAGCCGTTTATGGATGGCAACAAAAGAACCTCACGAATACTTGGCAATGCCATATTGCTTGCCCACGACTACTGCCCTCTGTCATATAGAAGTGTTGATGAAAGCGAATATAAAAAAGGCATATTGCTATTCTACGAACAGAACAGCATTCACTACTTCAAGCAACTCTTTATCGCCCAGTTTAACCAAGCGGCGGAGAGGTATTTTTAGGGGTAAAAGCCCACCTGTTGTGTGTCTATTTCCTCCCCCTAGATGGGGCAACTCTGTGAACATGTTAGGGTAGTGGCAGGCTTGAAACCCGCCCCCACGAAACAATGAAAACTGCCCGAACGATAGCGAAAGCGTAGTCGTTTGTGGTAAGTTTCACGAGTAGCGACCCGTGAGGGGAGCGTTTGCGGAGTAATTAGGTCACCCCCACCTGTATCCTCTCCCATCAAGGAGGGGGTTATAGGAACTCCCTTATTTTCTCCGCAAGCAACTTTGAGCGTTCCACTAAAAAATTTTCAAAATTATCTGTTTCCCAAAGTTGAGTATCTTGCGGGATAAGATGACGTTTAAGATAATCTTTTCTATTTACCACATCATTTTCTATCCACACACGTAACTCCTTGCCATTTTTTGCACCACGATTAGTTCCCGAATCCAGCAATTGAAAATTTGTGATGCTGTTTATTTTCGAGACATCTACGCCTCTATTCTCCAAAAGAGAACGTGGATGTATATGGTCAACGTCCTCATCTCGTATTGATGGGTGTCCATTGTAAAGCAAGAATAAAACATATTCTCGGTCAAACAAATCTAACTTGTCCTCAGCTATGACATCATTAAAAGAGTGAAGCGGGTGTAGCTTATATGTATCCAGTATGGCTTTTGTCGGAAATGATAGTCCTTTGTGCTTTTGCATAACCGTATGTATTTTTTTGATACCCGTCTTATAAGGTACCCAGCCACACCCTCGGCTGAACACCTTGTTAAGTAAAGACAAACGAAGCCACACTGCCATATCGTGGCAGTTTTTATCACTTGTATCAAATCGCTCAAACATATTATTTAGCTTGCCAGTTTCAATCTTTGAGTAGAAAATGTGATATGCCAAAAAATACAACGGAATTGCAGACCTGTTTTTTGCTGATGAAAACCAACTAAGGTGAGAAGTTGCATTGAGAAATTTCTGCAATGCATCCAGAGTTGCCTGTATGCGTTCACGTTGAGACGTGGCAAAATTAGCGTCTTCAGCGGTCAATCCCGACATCTCTTTGGATGGTTTGTCATCAAGAATGAATATCAATTTTATAAGTTCATCTTGCCCAATCCCAATATTGGAATTTTTAGAAACAATTGTGTCCAAAAAATATTCCATTTTATAGTCAAAACCTTTGAGTACTGACGCAACTAAATCATAGGATGACAATTTTGTTCCCCCATCATTCAAGCGACGAAAAAGTTCAACTATGCGTTGCCTATTTTCAAGAGAATCTTCGCGCTTGTTTATGGACACTTTGGATATGCCGATGCTTTCATCCATAAAAACGCCACGGTAAAAAGCTCTTACGTTTTTTCTAATATATTTAATTTTAATGCCGTCCTCAATGGTATTTTTTTTGATTATTTCCTCAGCCACTTGGTCGTCGTCATTGGTTTCAGTTAGCTGAACAAATAATGCATCCACAGGATACCACAGACAATCACTCATAACGCCATTTGGTCGTTCCTTGTTTGTTTTGGGCAAATCTACCGTCTTTACAGCAAATTTGAAATCATAGTCTTCGCCTGAATAGCCACTGTACATATCAAAAAACATACGCTTGCCATTATACTTACCCTCAAGTCCAATATAAAAACTTTGAAGCCGTTGTTGTCCATCTATGATGAACCATTGTGTTTTGGAAAGTTCATCAACTTCTGTTGAGTCTACGTTGTTTCCATCTCGTGTAAAATAGCGAAAAGCAAACAGGGGTTTGGATGCCTTTTCTTCTTCAATGCAAATGACTGAACCGAAAGAATTCCCTTTTAGGAGAGAATCAAACAGCTCTTCCATTTTATCTTCCGTCCATACAAGTCGTCTTTGTATGACAGGAAGGACTATTTCACTATCATTGATTTTTATGATAACATTTTTAACGCTAAGGCTCAACCAGTTAGCCATAAATTACACCCCTTATTTTTTATTCCTCAGCCCTTTCGTCTGATTTTTCCAGCATATCATACAGCCCCCCCCCCCCCTGTCAAGAGGTTTTTTGCAAGTTTGTAAAATAAAGTTGAGGGGCAAGAGGTTATACGGTAATATCGCTTTTTAGTTTCTTTATCTCGGCAAGCGACAAGCCAGTAGCTGTAGCTATAATATCTTGGCTAATACCGCTAGCCAACAAGTTTTTTGCCACTGTCAGCTTGCCTTGTTGTAGTCCTTGTTGCAGTCCTTGTTGTAGTCCTTGTTGCAAACCTTCTTCTCTACCCTCATTTAGGGCAAACTTTCTTACAGCTGACCTGTCATAGACAACCTTTGTATAGTTGTCATACGCATGCAACAAATCAGGGTCTGCCTCTATCTCCTGCATACGAGCTTCTGCTCGTCTTAAAACTGGGTCCATACCTACTACCTCCTTTAGCTTACCTGCTGAGCTTTTTTCATCCAAATAAACAAGCCACCTATGCAACGAATCATTCAAATCTATGTCATTTAATTGCCTAAACTTAGGCATCTCTATAAAATGCAACTCTAATAAATCAGTCAGCATAAGTTCTTTATGCTTATCGTGCCATATATGAAACGATGACGCAAACTCATCAACGTCTATATAGTTAAAGTCTAATATACATATAGATATAACAGAAGACAAGTCCTGATAGTCTTTACCTTTCTTTATGTTGTTCACAAATAACCTAGCCCAATAGTAAAGCATGCGTTGTGCCATATTAGCTTTGTTAGCTAACTGCACCTCTATATTGACTTTTGCATTGTTGGCAAACTCTGCAAGAACATCTAGCCTGCCCGATTTGCCACCTACTATATCAGGGGGCAGCTCTTTACCCTCTATAATATCTAATGAAACTATCGGCTCTTTCCCAGTTTTGCTTAAAACAGCATTTAAGAATGAAATGAGCAGAGCCTCACTGCCTTTCTCGCCCATAATCTTCTTAAAGGCAAAATCGTTCAATGGGTTTAGCCGTTCAGCAACACCATTACCTTTCATAATGGGATTATACCAAATAGAACGTTCTATGGCAAGCATAAAATCGCCCATAGTCGTTGACATAAGTATAAACATTGTATATGCTTTAGTTGGGGGTCAAATGGAAATAATAGTGGATGATAGTAGCACCTTGCAGGCAATGCTAGCCCAAATAACAGAAGATAACATCCACCAAGAGATAGAGACTGGTGTATCTGTTGGCAAAGAAGTGTGGTAATAGCAAATTCCAATTAGTATTATGCGTTTGTCTAGCTATATATCAAAGCGTTGCGGGGTGTCAAGGCGGTTCGCTAAACGGGCGATTGCGGCTGGGCTGGTGCTTGCTAGTGACGGCAAACCTGTCAACGTTGATATAGAGGTTGATGAAAATAGTAATTATAGCTTGAATATAACTAAAACAGACTTATCATATAACGCAAAAGACTACCACATTAAGCAGATGAGCGATGTCGCATTCCTCTATAAGCCGCCTCTGATGCACACTGAACGGCACACTCCGCTTGACGGGCTATGTTTAGACGATGTGGCTAATAGGGAACTGCCCGACTACAAGCTAATAACTAGACTGGACTATGGGGCGGATGGTATTATTGTTGCTATTAAAAATGGGATAACGGTTATAAAGGAACGTAAAACTTACCTTGCTTGGGTGTGCGGAGCAGACTTTCCAGCGCAAATAACGGGTAAGTGGCGAGTATTTGCTGATAAACGCAATAAGGTAAAGGTTGAGCGTGTAGATGGCACAAATAACACTGATGCCGAAGTAATGAACTTTAGCAAACTGGATAGCAGAGTGAACCTAGAATATAAAAATCATAGTCTAGTGCGTGTAGAGCTTGCTAGGGCGCACAGGCATCAGGTGCGGGCGGTGCTGGCAAATTTGGGATACCCAATAGTGGGGGATAGCCTATATGGTTTCGCGGGCAGTGCTGGTGGCAATGGCGACAGAATATATTTGCACTGCGAATCTATTGAACTTAATGGAGTAATGGGGTATAGTTCTAAAATTGATGATTTTATAAAGGGCTAATTTATAAGAGAGGATGTAATGAACGACTTAGATGTTAGCGTGGAGAAACGCCTTGCAGAGCTGATTTGCAACTATAGCTTAAAGATTAAAAAAGACGATTTAGTTCTAATACGCGGAGAGATGTGCGCAGAACCGCTAATTAGAGCTTGTTTCACAACCGTGTTGCAGCTGGGGGCGCACCCGTTGGTGCGCATGAGTTTCCCTGAACAGAATGCATTGTTCTTTAAGCACGGGGCAGAACACCAATTTTCTTATGTTTCGCAGGTTGACAAGGCGCAGGCGGAGAGCATCAGTGCACAAATATCAATAGATTCCACTGATAACTCTAAACAGCTGACTAGCGCAAATCCTGCTGATGTGGCAAAAGCGCAGAAGGTGCGCGGAGATTTGCTGGAGTTGATGTTTGCCCGTGAGGAGAAAGGCGAGTTTGTATGGGTCGTTGTGCCGTATCCAACCCGAGCTATGGCGCAAGACGCTGAGATGAGCTATGACGAGTATAGAAGTTTTGTTTATAACGCGTGTAAATTGAATGAGCATGACCCAGTATCTGCATGGCAAGCTGTGGATGCTATGCAAGCGGGCATTGTTAAGAGGCTATCAGGCAGTAAGAAGTTGCATATCGTTGGCAAAAATACTGATTTAACCTTTGATGTTACAGGTAGGCTATGGCGTAGTTGTTGTGGGCAGCGCAATATGCCTGATGGGGAGATATTTACTAGCCCTGTGGAGGATAGTGCCACTGGGACAATCTATTTTGACATTCCTACTAACTATAATGGTGTGGAGGCGCGCGGGGTGTTCTTGCGGTTGGAACGTGGCAAGGTAGTAGAGGCGCGGGCAGAGAAAGGAGAGGACTATCTATTAAAGATGTTAGAAACGGATGCTGGGGCAAAGTTTGTGGGCGAGATAGCATTTGGGTTGAACGATAACATTAGGCGACCCAGCAAGAATATCTTGTTTGATGAAAAGATTGGGCGGACGATGCACATGGCAATAGGTGCATCTTATACAGAGACGGGTGGCAAGAATAAGTCAGCCCTGCACTGGGATTTAGTAAAGGATATGTCCACTGGTAGCAGCGTGGAGTTGGACGGAGAGCTTATATATAAAGACGGGAAGTTTGTTTAGAAAAAATAGAATAGCTTTAGCCGTTAACAAGCTGTTTGAACAGGTGCGTGTTGATGTGGGCTGTATAGACGGGTCATAAAAAGCTAGCATTATTCTTAATATCCCGTTATAATTGGATATTATGGCATATAGAGCAGGTTTTGTCGGTTTTGTAGGTTTGCCGAATGCGGGTAAATCAACCCTCCTTAATGCTATGCTTGGGGAGAAGGTGGCTATCACGTCAGATAAGCCGAACACCACACGCAATATAATATATGGTATCAAGACAACAGACGACTATCAGCTGGTGTTTGTTGATACACCGGGCTTTCACTTGGCAAAGGGGAAGCTAAATAGGGCTATGGTGCATCAGACTGATAGTGCCCTCAATGAGTTGAGCCTTATCTGTCTGCTGATAGACCCTAAAGAAACTCGGCATAAACTATTATCAGTGCTGGTGTCCAAAGTCCGAGCTAGCGGGGCAAAGGTAATACTTGTTATGACTAAGCTAGATGCCCGCCCGCGCGAGCAGCTGTATTCATCAGCTGCCGAGTTCAGCAAACTATTAAATTTTAAGGATATTGTGCCTGTGTCAGCTACACTAGGCAAGAATCTTGATTTGCTGGAGAAGCTAGTAGTGGCAGAGCTACCTGAGTCCCCTGCAATATTTACCAATGATGAGGTTACTACTCAGCCAGAGAGTTTCCTTATAGCGGAGTTTATTCGTGAGCAGTCTTTTGCCTTGCTTAATCAAGAGTTGCCTTATGATACGCTTGTAGAGGTTGAGGAGAACAAAACCAGCAAGGGGACTATGCTAATAATTGCGTCTATAATAGTAGCGCGTGATAGTCAGAAAGGAATTGTTATCGGCAAGGGCGGACAGATGTTAAAGGAGATTGGTAGCCGTGCACGGACAAATATTGAGAAGTTTTTCGGTATTCATTCTAGGTTGGAGCTAAATGTTAAGGTGCGTGAAAACTGGAGCGAGAACGCTAGTTA
>BNUJ01000069.1 GCA_025997275.1 Deferribacterales bacterium | reverse complement strand
CAGAGTTTATAGTGTTATATAATGGCGTTACTTCGTTAAAAGCAGATGATTATTATATAAAGCTATCTGAGATGTTTGCAAAAGACGAAACAAGAAAGGATACACATAACTTTTTAGAGTTAGAAGCAAGAGTATTGAATGTTAATAAGGGACATAACAGGAAGGTTTTGCGAGCAAGCGGAACACTTGGGGACTATGCGGAGTTTGTAGAGGTAGTTAGGCAGGAGACAAAGGGGATAGATAGCGAGGACAAAGTCGCTTTAGCCAGTGCAATGGAGCGAGCTATACGGATATGTATAGAGCGGGGGATACTAAAAGACTTTCTATATAAACACTCGCGGGAGGTAATGAATATGGGTATGTTGACATCAGAGTTTGACATCAATGTAGCTAAAAGGGTATGGCGTGAAGAGGCGTTTGACGAGGGCATGCTAATAGGTATGCAGAAAGGCGAACAAAAAGGCAAGCAAGAGGGCAAGCAAGAGGGCGAGCGAACAAAAACCCTTGAAACTGCTAGGAACTTTTTAGCACTTGGGATGCCTCTTGACACCATATCAAAGGGCACAGGTCTTTCACTTGCCAAGCTAAAAGAGCTACAAAACGATATAATTGTGTAATTTTGACATCAATGTAGCTAAAAGGGTTGTGAGAAGTGCTACACGCAGGGGTGTGAACTAAACATCAGGATAGCACAGAGACTATTTGAGAGCAAACCTCTTTGCTATTTGCTCTTTCACTGGTGGCACATATTTATCCATAATGCCGTCCGTCACCTCGTTGCGATTTCTAGCATTAAACATCTGGATAGCACTTTTATCTGCGTCTATATGTGTGCCACGACTTACTTTCTGCTGGAACTCTTCCAGCGACTTGCCCCAGTAGTGATTTAATCGCAGTTTATCCTGCAAAACCACATCTGATTTATATGAACCTGCTACAGTTTTCTTAATGTTGTGGTGAGTGTCAAAGGCTGTGTTGGGGTTAGCGTGCCAGCTGTGAGATACGTGAATATCCTCCATAAACACATATCTTGGGTTTGCTATTGTCTTAATCTGAAAATTATCAACAAAATCAGTCTCGGAATGCTGCCTAAAGTGTTCTATCACTAGCCCATTTGGTTTCGTCTTGTGTCCGCTGTCGCCATAGACCAGCCAGTTCACATATACACTAGGCACATCTTCAAACTCGCGTAAAAAATCAGAAACTGTCTCAGTTTGGACTGGCACAAGGAACTCGTCAAGGTCTATAAATGCTAACCAGAACGAATTATACTTAAATCGGCTGACAGCGTCGTTATAGGCATTTTTTTGTGCCGCCCCGCCCGCCTGACTATGCGGATATGGAATATACTCTACTATGCCCGCTTTAATATATGGCTCTAAATATTCTTTTAGGTTATCCGTAGAATTATTATCGTAAATGTAGAACTTCTCAACACCTACTAACAGGTGATACTCCAGCCATTCGGCTATATATGCTGTTTCATTCTTGACGATTGCAACAACTGACAAATATTGTGGGAATCCAGCCCCCCCCCCCGTGCTCTATTACGTTTATCAAAGAACCATTGGAAATAGTCAACTATGCGCCCCTCACGCACTATGTTGCGCCCCAGCTTAGATGGGGCTATGCAGGCAAACAGCCTACGCCATAAAGAAATATCTTTCATGCCCAAAGTTATAATATAGTGTAGGCTGAGATGTCAATATAAAAAATAACATGTTTTGACAATTTATCACTTTCATTATAGCATTCCGCACACAGCATTTCTTTAGTCCAGTATAGCTGCCCGAAAAAGTATTTACAAAATCCCAAAAGTTATATATGCTATAAGCCGTTATGCTTAACATAGTCATCATCGGTGCTGGACCAGCGGGGCTTACTGCCGCCTATGAGCTGTTAAAAGGACGGCAAAAAGACTTCAAGGTTACCATCCTTGAAAAGAGTGCCTCTTACGGAGGCATATCTAGGAGCGTATCTGTTCACGGCAACTTTATGGACATAGGCGGGCACCGCTTTTATTCTAAAGATGAACGGGTTATGAAGTGGTGGGGTAAGTTAATGCCTATGCAGGGCGCACCCGCTATGGACGATAAACTATTAGGACGTGACGTTCCGCTGGATAGGGCTGGGTTAGACCCTGAGAAAGCCGATAGGGTTATGCTCCACCGCGACAGGGTATCGCGCATTTACTACGGGCGCAACTTCTACGACTATCCTATCAGTATGAAGTGGGAAACGATTACTAATATGGGTTTTGTCACGTGTATGCGGGCGGGGTTCAGCTATCTGTTTGCAACAGCATTTCCGCACAAGGAAAACTCGCTGGAAGATTTCTTCATAAACCGCTTTGGCAAGGTGCTATATGGAATGTTTTTTGAGGAATATACAGAGAAACTTTGGGGCAGACACCCGCGCAACATATCAGCCAACTGGGGTGCACAGCGCGTTAAGGGTTTATCAATAACGGCAATCATAAAGGACATTATCAGGCGAGTGCTACCTGCCACTAAAGATAAGATTAAGGTTGAAACATCGCTGATTGAGCAATTTGGCTATCCGAAATTTGGTTGCGGACAGATGTGGGACGTGGTAGCAGGTGATGTGGTGTCTATGGGTGCTGAGGTCATAATGAACGCACGGGTGATGGGGCTAAAACTGGCAAATGACAATATCACAGAGCTGACGTATATAAAAGATAACGTGGAACACAAACTAAAGGCTGACGTGTTTATTTCATCTATGCCTGTGAAAGATTTAGTTGACGGATTTGATGCTTGCCCTGATGATGTGCGCCGTATAGCGACTAATCTGCCGTATAGAGATTTTGTGACTATCGGGTTATTATTGAATGGACTAAACCTAGTCAATAAAACTACCCGCAAGACGTTGTCTAACATCGTGCCTGATAACTGGATATACGTGCAAGAGCCTGCTGTGAAGATGGGGCGCATACAGATATTTAACAACTGGTCGCCGTATATGGTGAAAGACCCTATCAACAATGTGTTTGTAGGTTGCGAATACTTCTGCACTGAGGGGGACGATTTCTGGAATGCCCCAGATGATAAGCTGGTAGCACTAGCCGAAAAAGAGCTGATAGATATGGGCGTTGTGCGTAGCGGTGCAGTGTTGGATGCCCACGTAGAACGTGTAGAGAAAGCATATCCAGCGTATTTTGGCACGTATAAAGATATGGATAAGCTTATAACATTCTTAAATAAGATAGATAACCTCTATTGCGTGGGGCGCAACGGACAACACAGGTATAACAATATGGACCACTCAATGGCTACGGCTTTTGAGGCTGTGAATAATATCAAGAATGGCATTAAGGGCAAAGAAAACCTTTGGACTGTCAACACTGAAAAGAAATATCACGAGGAGAAGAATATAATATGACGTTATATGGGTTATTTTGGGTGCAGATATGCTTTTTTATAAAAGCCACACTCCTGTTCACGGTTATTATCTTTGTGTTGTGGAGAGTCGCCTTTAAGGTGTTGCCACTTTCCCCTATGGCTTCTGCTCATATTGTTTGCGTGATTGTAGCTATTATGGCAGGGATATTCTTTTATGAATATCTAGCTGAATGTTCTCTATTTATGGCTATATTAGCGGCTCTTATGTATCTTTTTGCTTTTATAACTTTTGCTTGGCTTTCTCCGTTGAATGTAGAGCGTTCCTTGACCTTTAACATCTTGTGTTATCTAGCGGGCAATGGCGGGAAAGCGTTAAAGGGTGAAGTAGCAAAGATGCTTGGGGATGATGATTTTTATGAACGATACAGATATAACAGCCTTGAGGCTGGCGGATTTATTAAACGTCCGTCAAGAAATGAGCTTGTTATTACCCCTAAAGGTAAGCTAGTTGTTGTTACTCATTTGGCTGTTGGCAAATTATGTGGAGTAGAAAACTGGTATCATATTTGGAAAGCAAAACAATGAGGAGAAGAACCTAATATGACGTTATCTCGTGAGGTAACCTGCGCTATAGTGTGGGTGCTGGATAATCTGTTGCCACCCGTTGTGCGGGATAGTAGCCTATTGTGTCGCTTTATGATGTTTATCGGTGGTGGTGGCAGAGACGCTGCTGAGGCTTATGTGGCGTTCAAAGAGCGGGCGCATATAATGGATGGTGCGGAGTATACAGAATATTACAGGAAGACGAACCCCACCTGCACCAGAGAAGTTGACCTAAATAAGGCTTGCGTGGACTATATACTAGACACGTTAGTAAGCGAACCTCACGGGAGGGGGGGGGCAGTGTCCTTGATATAGCTTGTGGGCGTGGCTATATGGCACGTAGGATTGCCGAACTAGGTTTTGATGTGACAGGCGTTGATTTTATGCTGTCAGACAAACTGCCTGTTCACCCTAGCATAAAATATTTAGAGGGTAGCATTTGCGACATTCCATTCCCTGATAGAGCATTTGACTATGTGATTTCAACTGATACATTGGAACATATCGTTGATATACAGCGGGCTATAAGCGAGCTACGCAGGGTGTGCAGGCACAAGCTCATTATAGTTGTTCCGTGTCAACGTGAATACCGCTGGACGTTTGCGCTACATATAAATTTTTTCCCTTATATAGACTCGTTCATGCGCGTAATGGGGAATAATAGTGGTAAATGTTTCAAACTAGGCGGGGATATAATGTATGTAGAGGACGTTGCCTAGCTACGCTGGAATACCATTCTCCTATTTTACCAGTTCACAGACATCTTTATTATCAGCCCATAAAAAGCTACAATTATTAGTATCTGCAATTACTCCTTGATTTGTACATTATAGAAAAAGTAGCCTTGCTTGTCAAGAAACTTGTTGAAAAAATACTATTTTCGTGTATAATCTTAGCCAATCTTATAAGGAGCAAATATGAGTCTTGAAAACATTGAAAACCTAATGTTTATAGCTATTCCCCCCCCCCTCATAGTCAATGCCTATGCGTGTCTTGGGCAGTCACGTTGCTAAGGGTGGTTGCCAGTGCGTAGATTTTTATTCGTCTTATCATGTTTATCCTCTGTTGCTTTCATATATCATGGGTTAAGTAATCTTATGACAGGCTGGACAGGTGTCCCCTTAGCATTCCAACGCTATGTGGAGCTGGACAGAGACGTTATATACAAAGATTCTCCAGATTATAAAATTATCGGCAGTGCTATACAGGCTAGGGCTGACAACGCTACTCTTGTGGTAAAGGCAGGTGAAAAAGCCTCTAAAGATTACAGACGGCTTACATTGGTGCTTTCCAATATGAGTGAGCATACCAATTTTCTTACTACGCTCAACTACTCTGATAGCTCTGGCAAGGTATTAACGACTGATTTCTGCCGTTTGAGGAACGGATTTAACCTGTCTGGCAGATTTAATAATGGTGTGGCGTGGACTAACTTCAACCTAAAACTGAGCACACGTGCTAGTTTTACGATAGATAAGGTATATTTAAGCGAATATTCGGTGTTACCAAATGTGTTTATCCCGATATTTCTTGCCATAACAGCTCTTATCGTGCTGACTTCATACTTATTTTTCTATAAAGCTCTATACGACAGCTTGAATATTCGCCCGGCAATACTGCTTGTGGTAATAGTAGCGGTGCAACTAGGCGCAATCTGCTATTATTCAGCCCATAAGACAGCATTGTTTGATGATGAGCGACTTGCTTATGTGCTCGCTAATGACAGCACCTATCCAGACAAATATAGCGAGGGACCGACCACTATAAAATCAGACCCTGAAAGTTATTATACGTGGGGCACTGGCAAAGACTATTTGCAGAAAATTACAGCTCAGCGGGGTGAATGGCGAACTCAGTATAAAAGAATACTTGACATACCTAAACGGTATGACTATAGCGTGCCATCCTTTTACTTTTTGCAACTTCACTTTGTGTCCTCATTATTCCCTGATACGTTTAGCCACTGGCTAGGGGTATCTGTCAACATTGTTTGGTTTATTCTGACAGCAATTCTACTATATCGCACATCGTTGCTACTGCTACCTGACAAACTCGCTCTGTTGCCACAGCTCTTATGGGGTTTCAGCGGTATGGCAACACACATATATTTATATAGTAGGGTTTATAGCGTGACAATATTTTTCTACACCGCTATTTTTGGGCTGGCACTCTATATGTTAAAGAATAAGGAGATTACTTGGCGATATTATGTGGCGTTAGCCCTAACGTATTTCTTCGGCTTTTGGACGCATTATAACTTTGTAATCTGGTTTGCTCTAGTGGCTGGTTCACTACTAGTCTATTTGCTTGTAGCAAAACGTTTCGCTGAAATAAAGCAGTGTATTATAACAATAGCCACAAGTTCTGTGTTGTATTTTATAGTAAATCCCTCTGCGTTGAAAATTACAAGCACGAGTAAATGGCTTTCATATATGCGTGAAAATCAAACTACTACATACATATTACATAGGCTTAATGCATTTGTTGATAAATATTTATTTTCTGGAGAAACGTCGTATCTATTGTTTTTAGCTTTCATCTTTATGGTAGCGTGTGCACGCAAACTGGGCTTAAAGAAATTTATCACAGACAACAGAGAGAGTTTCACGCTTATAGGTTGCTTGGGGCTACTATTTTCGCTCCACTTGGTATTGCTTGCAAAATATGGTGCTGGCTGGGCTGTGCGCTATGTATCTGGTATGGCACCTGCACTGATATTGTCGGTAATATTTGCGCTATTCACGTTTGGCAAAAAGCTGATAACACGTTCCGTGTTTGCTGGAATACTGGTTGTTATTTCACTTACCAGCATTGTATGTAAGTATATCCACCCAGCCATGTATCAAGATACGCCTACGGAAATGAATGTTACTGGAAAATATCATAATGTGCCCTGTATTCTGCTCGGAAGCTATTACCCGAGCAATGACCATACTCGTATGCAAGTATTATCAAAGTTTGATAGGGTTATGATAGCTAAAGTTGTTCCAAATGATTATGACAAGAGTTTTGAAGCTATAAGTAAAGCTATTGGTATGGTAAATGCTGATAAAATAGTCGTGTATAGCGATACTTACTCTGGGACAAAAGAGAGTAGCCCCGTTGAAGACGTTGCACTCAAAACTGGCTACAAGAAGACAAAATACTTGGGCAATATGCTATGGCTACTTATGCGGGAGTAAATTGCCACAAATTAGGCAACTATATACTGTAATGCCACAGTTAAAATGCCCCTATTTAGGTGTTAAAGGTATGCTGTTTTCCGTTGTAGAATATAGAGAATGATTTATCAATGAATTCGCGGACGAGGACTTTGTTAACTCTAGGGGCGTGAACGGACTTAGAGGGTATTTGAAAGAAGTGTCCGTTTTTTTGTATAGTCCAGTCATTACGCAGTTTAGCCAAACTTTCCAGATATCAGTAGTCTTTAAGTTGCGCTTTAGCTGGTAGTTGGCGGTGGGCGTCAGGCACTGTTTCTTTGGGTATAGATAGCTTTCTGTTATGAAGTTCAAGGTAGTCTGGTAATGCTGTAAATGATTCTTTACGCAAACGAAGACTCCTATAACGAGGTCTGCGCCTAACGGGTTCTCGCGATAACCACCTACGCAAACTCTCCTTATTAACAACTAACCCCTCTTCCTCTAACAACAGCTCACACG
>BNUJ01000068.1 GCA_025997275.1 Deferribacterales bacterium | reverse complement strand
ATGAACTGCGAAGGTCGCCTTGTAGTCACAGGTATGGGCAAATCCGGTCACATAGGGCGGAAGATTGTCGCTACACTCGCCAGCACCGGCACACCCGCACTATTTATGCACCCTGCCGAGAGCGCCCACGGCGACCTAGGCATGCTTGTGCGCGGAGATGCTGTCCTCGCCCTATCAAACAGCGGCGAAACTGATGAAATCAAGAAAATATTACCAACTATCAAGCGTATGGATATGCCCCTCATATCTATCACAGGCAATGTTCGCTCAACGCTTGGACAAAATAGCGATGCCGTGCTGAACGCAGAAATCCGCGAAGAAGCCTGCCCTATGAACCTTGCCCCCACCACCAGCACCACAGTATCACTTGCACTCGGCGATGCCCTAGCAGTAGCATTAGTTGAGGAACGCGGCTTCACTGCGGAAGATTTCGCTATGTTCCACCCATCAGGCGCACTGGGTAAGCGACTACTCCTGCACGTCAATAATCTATACCATACCGATGACGAACTGCCCCTCGTGCGACAAGATGCCCCACTGAAAGATATGCTCTATACTATGAGCTCAAAGGGGTTTGGCTGTGTGGCTGTGGTTGATAACACTAACAAGTTGACGGGGATTATCACAGACGGCGACCTACGCAGAGCAATGGAAAAAAACAGCGATGTCATGCGCATGACAACCGCCGAACTAATGCATAAAAACCCTAAAACGATAAGAGAAGTTGAGCTTGCCGCTAAAGCACTCTCCATAATGGAAAAATACTCTATTACCTCAATATTCACAGTGGACGAGGCAGGCAAAGTGACGGGTATCATCCATATACACGATTTGTTAAAAGCGGGACTTGCCTAGCACGTTATGATATTTCAGTCCTTGACCATACATGGGTTCAAATCGTTTGCTGACAAAACGCTGATAGAGTTCCCCGCGGGTATCACCGCTATAGTCGGTCCTAACGGTAGCGGCAAGAGCAACATTATGGACTCGCTACGCTGGGTATTCGGCGAACAGCGGGCAACAGAGCTACGCGGCTCTGATATGGAAGATGTCATCTTCGCTGGCTCTGAAAAACGCCGCCCCGCTGGATATGCCGAAGTAACACTCACGCTATCAGCTCTGCCACGCGAAGTGACAGAGAAATGGGGCACATTCGGCGATATATCAGTCACACGCAAGATATACCGCATAGGCGATAGAGAATACCTTATCAACGGACGCAAATGCCGACTAAAAGACATCAGAGATATATTCTTTGACACGGGGCTTGGCTCACGCAGCATATCTATCATAGAACAAGAACGTGTCACAAAAATCGTCAACTCATCGCCAGATGAATTACGCTACTTTTTAGAGGAGACGGCAGGCGTTGTGCGCTATAAGGAACGCCGCAAAGAAGCTGAAACCAGACTAGCACAGACTAGAGCAAACCTCGCTAGAATAGACGATTTAATGGCGGTGCTGGCAGGCGATATTGAACATATAGCAGAGCAAGTAGAACGCGTTAAACAATACCGAACGTTGAGGCAGGAGAAACTTGAGCTTGAAAAGCAGTTTCTATGCGTCATCTACTCACAGCTCGTAAAGGAGCGCGACCAGCTAGATGCATCTATTGAGAAATCAAACATAGCTATGAGCAACACCTCCTCAAAACAAACAGGACACATATCAGAGGAAACAGCTAAAAAACGTCAACACGAGGAGCTACGCGAAACACTAAAAAAATTGCGTGCGGAATATGAAGAACTCCATAAAGGAGAACTTGAAGCTGAGGGACGCATTAGCCACTACCAAGCCAATATATCCAGTGCTGGGGAACAAAAAGAACAGCTGGCAGGCGATATTGAGCGCACCGCAGAGCGGGCAGATAAGCTGACTGAACGGTTGGAGCAACTATCTGAAACAATTCAAGATGCATTTGACTACATAAGCGACTTTGAAGAACAAGCAGAAAGCGCACAAACGGAACTTGACGAACACAGACAAACACTAGATGGCTGTAAGCAAGATGTTAAGCGGCGCAACGATGCATTTTTAGAGACATCTCAGCGGCTGACGGAATACAGCAACAAGATAAATATAAAGCAGATGGAACTGTCGGGCTATAGAACTGAAGAAACTAGACTGCATAAGGAAAAAGCTGAGCTTGTTAGCGAGTCCGGCACTATAGATGGGCGTATTGAGGAACAGAGGGGAACATTAACCCAATCTGAAAATGAAGTCAAGACGATAGATGAAAGATTAACCGCCATTAAAGACAAACTTGATGAAAATAAGCACCAAAAAGAAACATTGCAAGGGGATAGAGCAAAGATAGATGTCGCCTTGCAGACTACCCTTGCGAGCATTGAGCTGTTAAAGCGCGATATAGCATCAAAACTCATCTCCGAAGAGGGTAAGGTTTTAGTAGAAGAGTTCGGCGGTCGCCCCTATTTAGAGGTAGCGGGACAACAAACAGATGATGAAATGCTATTATACCTAGACATTTTTGTGTTTGACGACAGCAAAAAACAAGCACTGCTTGAGCACATCCAAAATATAGATATTTCAATAAAATTTATATTCAACTTACAACTGGGTGAAGCTAAAAATACCCTGACTATAAACAAAATAGGCGGACGACTCTACCAACAAGGGGCGTTATACCATAACATCGGTAGCGATAATCAAGCAAATATAGTCAGGAGACTCAGGGCAGAGCTTGATGAATCCGACACAAAGGCAACCCAATTGAACGAACAGATAACTAGCCTAACAGAACAGTTAGACGCTTTAACTACCAGCATGGAACAAACTCATGCAGAACTTGACAGCCTAACAAAACAACGCGGAGAGTTTGACAATAAACGCATTAGTGCCGCCGAAGCCTTAAAACACTTGCTAGAACAGAAAGAGCGGATGATGAGGAATGCATCCGTTATAGATAAAGAGATTGTTCTAAAAGCAAGCGAATGCACCCGCGCAGTTAAAGAAGCTGAAGAGCTGGCTGAACGACATAAACAGGCGACTTTAGCCCACGCAAAGACTGAAAGAGAATATAAAAGTGCTGATGAGAAACTATCTAGCCTGCTCGGACAACTAGACGAACTAAAAGATAAACATGAAAGTGCCATGCGAGAGCTTGCCAAATACCAAGAGCGCAAACAGACACTGCAATCAGAAAAAGCAAAGGTGGCTGATGACAGACAGACCGCACAGACGGAACTAAATAGCCTGAAAGCACGACTTGACGAGCTTGCAGACGTGCAAGTGGGCGACTGGCAGAGACAGCTTGCCGATGCAAAGGCTGCTAAAGATGAGCTAGTCAAACGTGCACTGGGCAAAAGCGCAGAGATTAAAGAGAGAGAAGTGGAGCTTATAGAGGTTGATAAATATTTAGAAGAGCTGCGCTCAGGGCTTGACAAGCTGACAGGCGAGCTACACGAGATAGACAAAAAAGCAGCTGACTACCGTAGCAAACGTGAGACAGCCGTCAACAATCTAAATGAAGTGACTAGACAAGCAAAAAGTGTTTATAATATAGATATAGAAGAAACATATAAACAATTTGCAGGCAAAGAGCTGACTAGACAGCAAGTGCAGGACAATATAAATAATATTGATAGAGCTATAGACGAGCTTGGCGCACTAAATATGGCAGCTGAAGAGGAATATAGCGTTAAAAGTGAGCAATATGGCTCACAGACAGCACAAAAAGCCGATATAGAACGGGCTATAGGCGACCTTACCGAACTAATATCGGATATAGACTCTAGCACTGTTCAAATCTTTGCTGATACATACACCGCCGTTAGACAGAACTTTTTAGATGTGCTCACGCGCTTGCCGGGGGGCATAACCACGAGTTCTACGCCTGTGGTGAGCATGTCGTCTGGGTTGGTCAGGCGTAAATCAGCGGTGCCGCTACCAAAAAATCGCGTGAACACATCTAAAAAGTTCTGTCTAACGGCGGTGTATGTATCAGCAAAGATTTGAACAGTGCTAGAGTCTATATCCGATATTAGTTCGGTAAGGTCGCCTATAGCCCGTTCTATATCGGCTTTTTGTGCTGTCTGTGAGCCATATTGCTCACTTTTAACGCTATATTCCTCTTCAGCTGCCATATTTAGTGCGCCAAGCTCGTCTATAGCTCTATCAATATTATTTATATTGTCCTGCACTTGCTGTCTAGTCAGCTCTTTGCCTGCAAATTGTTTATATGTTTCTTCTATATCTATATTATAAACACTTTTTGCTTGTCTAGTCACTTCATTTAGATTGTTGACGGCTGTCTCACGTTTGCTACGGTAGTCAGCTGCTTTTTTGTCTATCTCGTGTAGCTCGCCTGTCAGCTTGTCAAGCCCTGAGCGCAGCTCTTCTAAATATTTATCAACCTCTATAAGCTCCACTTCTCTCTCTTTAATCTCTGCGCTTTTGCCCAGTGCACGTTTGACTAGCTCATCTTTAGCAGCCTTTGCATCGGCAAGCTGTCTCTGCCAGTCGCCCACTTGCACGTCTGCAAGCTCGTCAAGTCGTGCTTTCAGGCTATTTAGTTCCGTCTGTGCGGTCTGTCTGTCATCAGCCACCTTTGCTTTTTCTGATTGCAGTGTCTGTTTGCGCTCTTGGTATTTGGCAAGCTCTCGCATGGCACTTTCATGTTTATCTTTTAGTTCGTCTAGTTGTCCGAGCAGGCTAGATAGTTTCTCATCAGCACTTTTATATTCTCTTTCAGTCTTTGCGTGGGCTAAAGTCGCCTGTTTATGTCGTTCAGCCAGCTCTTCAGCTTCTTTAACTGCGCGGGTGCATTCGCTTGCTTTTAGAACAATCTCTTTATCTATAACGGATGCATTCCTCATCATCCGCTCTTTCTGTTCTAGCAAGTGTTTTAAGGCTTCGGCGGCACTAATGCGTTTATTGTCAAACTCTCCGCGTTGTTTTGTTAGGCTGTCAAGTTCTGCATGAGTTTGTTCCATGCTGGTAGTTAAAGCGTCTAACTGTTCTGTTAGGCTAGTTATCTGTTCGTTCAATTGGGTTGCCTTTGTGTCGGATTCATCAAGCTCTGCCCTGAGTCTCCTGACTATATTTGCTTGATTATCGCTACCGATGTTATGGTATAACGCCCCTTGTTGGTAGAGTCGTCCGCCTATTTTGTTTATAGTCAGGGTATTTTTAGCTTCACCCAGTTGTAAGTTGAATATAAATTTTATTGAAATATCTATATTTTGGATGTGCTCAAGCAGTGCTTGTTTTTTGCTGTCGTCAAACACAAAAATGTCTAGGTATAATAGCATTTCATCATCTGTTTGTTGTCCCGCTACCTCTAAATAGGGGCGACCGCCGAACTCTTCTACTAAAACCTTACCCTCTTCGGAGATGAGTTTTGATGCTATATCGCGCTTTAACAGCTCAATGCTCGCAAGGGTAGTCTGCAAGGCGACATCTATCTTTGCTCTATCCCCTTGCAATGTTTCTTTTTGGTGCTTATTTTCATCAAGTTTGTCTTTAATGGCGGTTAATCTTTCATCTATCGTCTTGACTTCATTTTCAGATTGGGTTAATGTTCCCCTCTGTTCCTCAATACGCCCATCTATAGTGCCGGACTCGCTAACAAGCTCAGCTTTTTCCTTATGCAGTCTAGTTTCTTCAGTTCTATAGCCCGACAGTTCCATCTGCTTTATATTTATCTTGTTGCTGTATTCCGTCAGCCGCTGAGATGTCTCTAAAAATGCATCGTTGCGCCGCTTAACATCTTGCTTACAGCCATCTAGTGTTTGTCTGTGTTCGTCAAGTTCCGTTTGTGCGCTTTCTGCTTGTTCTTCAAAGTCGCTTATGTAGTCAAATGCATCTTGAATTGTTTCAGATAGTTGCTCCAACCGTTCAGTCAGCTTATCTGCCCGCTCTGCGGTGCGCTCAATATCGCCTGCCAGCTGTTCTTTTTGTTCCCCAGCACTGGATATATTGGCTTGGTAGTGGCTAATGCGTCCCTCAGCTTCAAGTTCTCCTTTATGGAGTTCTTCATATTCCGCACGCAATTTTTTTAGTGTTTCGCGTAGCTCCTCGTGTTGACGTTTTTTAGCTGTTTCCTCTGATATGTGTCCTGTTTGTTTTGAGGAGGTGTTGCTCATAGCTATGTTTGATTTCTCAATAGATGCATCTAGCTGGTCGCGCTCCTTTACGAGCTGTGAGTAGATGACGCATAGAAACTGCTTTTCAAGCTCAAGTTTCTCCTGCCTCAACGTTCGGTATTGTTTAACGCGTTCTACTTGCTCTGCTATATGTTCAATATCGCCTGCCAGCACCGCCATTAAATCGTCTATTCTAGCGAGGTTTGCTCTAGTCTGTGCTAGTCTGGTTTCAGCTTCTTTGCGGCGTTCCTTATAGCGCACAACGCCTGCCGTCTCCTCTAAAAAGTAGCGTAATTCATCTGGCGATGAGTTGACGATTTTTGTGACACGTTCTTGTTCTATGATAGATATGCTGCGTGAGCCAAGCCCCGTGTCAAAGAATATATCTCTGATGTCTTTTAGTCGGCATTTGCGTCCGTTGATAAGGTATTCTCTATCGCCTATGCGGTATATCTTGCGTGTGACTGATATATCGCCGAATGTGCCCCATTTCTCTGTCACTTCGCGTGGCAGAGCTGATAGCGTGAGTGTTACTTCGGCATATCCAGCGGGGCGGCGTTTTTCAGAGCCAGCGAAGATGACATCTTCCATATCAGAGCCGCGTAGCTCTGTTGCCCGCTGTTCGCCGAATACCCAGCGTAGCGAGTCCATAATGTTGCTCTTGCCGCTACCGTTAGGACCGACTATAGCGGTGATACCCGCGGGGAACTCTATCAGCGTTTTGTCAGCAAACGATTTGAACCCATGTATGGTCAAGGACTGAAATATCATAACGTGCTAGGCAAGTCCCGCTTTTAACAAATCGTGTATATGGATGATACCCGTCACTTTGCCTGCCTCGTCCACTGTGAATATTGAGGTAATAGAGTATTTTTCCATTATGGAGAGTGCTTTAGCGGCAAGCTCAACTTCTCTTATCGTTTTAGGGTTTTTATGCATTAGTTCGGCGGTTGTCATGCGCATGACATCGCTGTTTTTTTCCATTGCTCTGCGTAGGTCGCCGTCTGTGATAATCCCCGTCAACTTGTTAGTGTTATCAACCACAGCCACACAGCCAAACCCCTTTGAGCTCATAGTATAGAGCATATCTTTCAGTGGGGCATCTTGTCGCACGAGGGGCAGTTCGTCATCGGTATGGTATAGATTATTGACGTGCAGGAGTAGTCGCTTACCCAGTGCGCCTGATGGGTGGAACATAGCGAAATCTTCCGCAGTGAAGCCGCGTTCCTCAACTAATGCTACTGCTAGGGCATCGCCGAGTGCAAGTGATACTGTGGTGCTGGTGGTGGGGGCAAGGTTCATAGGGCAGGCTTCTTCGCGGATTTCTGCGTTCAGCACGGCATCGCTATTTTGTCCAAGCGTTGAGCGAACATTGCCTGTGATAGATATGAGGGGCATATCCATACGCTTGATAGTTGGTAATATTTTCTTGATTTCATCAGTTTCGCCGCTGTTTGATAGGGCGAGGACAGCATCTCCGCGCACAAGCATGCCTAGGTCGCCGTGGGCGCTCTCGGCAGGGTGCATAAATAGTGCGGGTGTGCCGGTGCTGGCGAGTGTAGCGACAATCTTCCGCCCTATGTGACCGGATTTGCCCATACCTGTGACTACAAGGCGACCTTCGCAGTTCAT
>BNUJ01000067.1 GCA_025997275.1 Deferribacterales bacterium | reverse complement strand
TTTTTTCATCATAGCCCTAGTTACATCATCATAAATTTGCTTTTTGCCATCATTTAAGGCAATGCTAGTATCTTTGCCTGTCTTAACTGCAGAATATGAAGGTAGCCACTTATCTTTTATCCATTCAGGCGGTGTTGCTCCTGGAGCAAGCACAGGCTCGTTCACGGTAGTATTAATCTTACCGCCACTACGCTCTCGTTCGCTGGTAGTTTTAGTCTGTATCGTTGTCTGCGTAGCTTGCGACTGCTCAGGCTGTTTTACAGCGGCTGGTGTTGCTACGGCGGGGACCGTCGCTGGCGAACTAGATTTTGGTACACTCGGTTTAGAAACATTTGTCGGTTTTGAGATAGACGCTACCTTTGGAGGAACTGCCAGCGGGGATACATTAGATTTGGCTACCAGCATACTGGTGTTAGTCGTGGTTCCTTCTGCCAGCATCGTCTTGAATGGCTCGCATACGTTCACATCTGGGAGCTTGGTTTGTGCTATATACGGCTCTACACCAGGCACCTTACCGTCCAATACCAGCAAGCGAAACATCTCATTGCCATAGTAGTCTAGCCTGTGTGATACAAAGCCAGTTGTCGCATCAAACAGATAAACAGAACCTACGCTACGGTCCATAGCACGTGTAAAAAAACGTAAAACATTATTATTGTATATTACCGACGTACCGTTAGGCATTAGTGTTAGTTTGGTGCCCCCAGCCGCATCCGTCTTTGAGACACGCAGGCTGGGATAATCATACATTATATAGCCTTCACTGCCTATCACCGCCAATGAACGCATATCATCGCTAAATTTCACTGAGTTAGACGGCAACGTGCTGATACGTGAAAAACTAGTTCTATTGATATCTAGCTTAAAGAGCTGGTCGCCAGTAGCTATTATAAGTTGGTCTCTAGTTGTGTCTATCGCAAGCGAATATATTGTCATGTCAAGCTCAAAGCTGTTTATCACATCGCCATGCATGTCATACTTAAATATAGAACCATCATAACCAGATACGAAAAGATAGCCCCCTTTTGCATTTATAGCTATGGACGACACGGGACTATCTGTTTTCTTCTTCCAAACTAATTTTAATCCTTTATCCTCTACCTCATAGAGCACTATCTGCGACTTGCTCCAGAGAGCCATATATTCGCCACCTTCGCTCTGCATAAGTCCATCTATGGATTCATTATCCACAGGCTTTAAGACTTCCAACTCTCTGCCACTGGCAATGCTCCATTCCTTCAGTAGGCTACCTTGACTGCCCCATATAGATGCTTTACCGCTCCTTAATATTAGAATATTTGATATTGATAAGGGATAATTAAACCTGCGCTCTTCAATGCAGTTTTGTAGTGATAATAGGACGAGTTGCCCTGCTTGTCCGTTGCGCAATGATGCTACGGCTAATTCTCCATTAGGGGTGAACGCTAGGCTATTGATAGCATCAGCCTTTGTGCGCACTATCTCATCTAGCTGCTCCTGCTGTGACTGTGCTATCGCCCGCCACGCAGGAAGCGCAAAGACAAACAGAGATAGTAGTAGTAATAATCTCATGTTAAAATTATCTATAAATGACCTGTATATGTCAAGCTGTTTTTACTTGCGTGTATGGTTGTTGTATGTTATAGTGTGCGTATGAAAAATGCATATCATTCTGACTACCTATACTATGATGGTGCCCTACTAATGAACGTTTGGCTATTAGTAGATGAATCCCAAGTTGTGGGATACGCTGACAACTGCCCCGATGAGTATAAGCAACATAAATTTGAAAATAGTGGCATATTCCCCGCCCTTATAAATACACATACGCATGCCGCAATGTCGTTGTTGCGCGGATATGCAGACGACTTACCGTTGGATATATGGCTTAATGAGCATATCTGGCCCGCAGAGAAAAGATTATTGTCGGCAGATTTCATTAGAGACGGGTTGAAACTTGCCGTTTGCGAGCTAATCCATAGCGGTGTCTCTTGTATAAATGATATGTATTTCTACTCTGATATTGAGGCAGATATCTTAAGCAGCATTGGACTTCGCGGAGTTGTAGGTTGCGCAATGTTCGGAGATATAGAAGCCAATCTAAATAAATCTAAAGAATTAGTTGAGAAATATCAAGACAATTTGTTGATAAATATAGCTATTTGCCCTCACGCACCATACACTGCTACACCTGATGTTTATAAGGCTGCAGTAAAGTTTTGTCAGAAACATAATACGTTGATGCACACTCACCTATCCGAAACTGCTAGGGAGATAAGCGATACGGTATCAAAGTATGGCAAAAGACCTGTTGAGCTTATGGATAGCGTAGGTGCATTTGACTGCCACTCTATATTTGCTCACTGCGTTCATTTAGACGATAACGAAATTGCGTTCTTAGGTAGCAAAAAAGCCTCTATCGCTCATTGCCCCCATAGCAACATGAAACTAGCTAGTGGCTTTGCCCCTATTCAAAAACTATTGAATGCTGGGGCGAACGTAACTATCGCTACTGACGGCGCATCTAGCAATAACGACCTAGATATGCTGGCTGAGATACAGACTGCAGCATTATTGCAAAAGGCTTTTATGAACGACCCCACAGCATTTAACGCAGAAACTGCTTTTGTTTCTGCTACCCGAAGTGCCGCAGAAGCATTGCATTTAGATAATATCGGCACTATTAAGAGTGGCAAACAGGCTGATTTTATAGTAGTTTCATATAACTCATCTAATATGCAGCCAGTCTATAATCCGCTATCTAACCTCATATACAGCGCGAACAAGGGTAATATTACAGATATGTTCGTAGCAGGCAGACAGCTTATGAAAGATAAAACGCTTACCACTATAAACGAAAGCGACGTGCTCGCTACCGCAAAGATGTGGCGCGATAAGATAAAAACAACAAAATAAGCTAGGTTATTGGCTACAGAACAATCTATATGCTGCATCAGCTGTCAGCTCTACGCTTTCGCGTAGCTTATCAGTATTGCCATGTGTAACAAAGCTGTTTGGCAACGACATTATATTGACATGAGCAGTTGATTTATTGGTAGCTAACAAACAGGTAAGCATCTCCCCTACACCGCCAGCACGAACATTCTCTTCAAAGCTCCATACATGTTTTGCGCTACCGGTTAATTCTACTAACCTATTAGTATTTAACGGGGATAAAAAGCGTAAGTTCACTAACGTCGGGTTAATCCCAGAGGATTTTAGTTTATTATAGAACTTGTTAGCCTCGCTGAACATATGCCCTGCCGATACTATTACTATATCGCCATTACCCTCAAATACGACTTCAGGCTCTCCTAATGCTAATTTTTGTTTTGGAATACTATCGTCAAGTATAACGCGTCCGCGTGGGTAGCGGATAGCAAGCGGAAGATTCTGCCAGTCCAGTGAAAGTTCTAACATCTCTGACAACTCATCGGTATCGCGCGGTAGCCATATATTCATATTAGGAATAATGCGCAGATAACTAATGTCAAAAGCTCCATGGTGTGTAGCACCATCATTTCCTACCAAACCTGCCCTATCTATGCAAAAGCGCACGGGTAGTTTCTGAAGAGCTACATCGTGTATGATTTGGTCAAAAGCACGCTGCAAAAACGTAGAATATATCGCAACATAAGGCTTTAAGCCTGATATTGCTAAACCTGCCGCAAAGGTAGTTGCATGCTCTTCGGCAATGCCAACGTCAAAGAATCTATCAGGAAAAGCCTTTGCATATTTTGTCAACCCCACGCCGTCTGTCATAGCCGCAGTAACAGCCATTACTCGTTTATCGCGTTCGCCGAGTTCTAACATTTTTTCGCCGAATTTATCTGTCCAGCTACTCCCCACACCGCCTTTATCTTGAAGCCCCGTTGCTCTGTCAAACGAAGATGAGCTGTGAAAGTTTTCTGGATGCTCTTCCGCAGGGGCAAATCCATATCCTTTAATAGTAGTGATGTGGAGCAAAACAGGGCATTTATAGTCTAGTGCAACTTTTAGAGCATCTTCAATACCGCGAACATTGTGTCCATCAATTGGTCCAACATAGCGCAAACCTAACTCTTCAAACAATATTCCCGGTGTAAATAGAGACACTACACTCTCTTCAAATCGTTTTGCCAACCGTTTTAATCTGTCGCCGAACGGGGCATTCTCAATAAAGTTCTTTAACTTACGTCTCACGGCAGAAACGGATTCTCCTGTTAGTATGCGTGAGAGCATTGCTGATAAAGCCCCTACGTTCTTGCCAATAGACATCTCATTATCATTTAATATGACTATCATCGGCTTGTTGGTAGAGCCGAGTGCATTCAACCCCTCAAATGCCATGCCACCTGTAAGTGAGCCGTCGCCTATTACAGATATTACATGACGCGCATTTTTTAATATCTCATCTGCACATACCATCCCTACCCCAGCTGACACAGAGGTGCTGGCATGTCCTGTGCCGAACGCATCATAGCGACTTTCAGATACATTACTAAACCCGCTGATGCCATTAAATTGGCGTAATGTGTGAAATCTATCCCGCCTGTCTGTTAAAATTTTATAAGGATAGCTTTGATGTCCCACGTCCCATATTATCCTGTCATTATCAGGGTTAAACACACGCAATAGTGCTATTGTCAACTCCACCACGCCGAGACTGGGTGCTATATGTCCCCCGTTTTTAGATACCACTTCAATTATTAGTTCTCTGACTTCACCAGCTAAAACCGTCAGCTCACTATAACCAAGTTGTTTAATATCTAGGAAAGGCTGCTCTAATCTGGCTAACATAGGATATTGGACTTTATCTATCATACCCTCCTACCTCCCACAAACGCTACTACTTCCTGTAATATTGCGGCACGTGCCCCGTAATCAACAAGCTGTTCCGTAGCAGAAATCAGCAAATCATTCATAATGCTCTTTGAAACATCTAACCCAAACATCTTAGGGTACGTAAGTTTGTCCAACTTTTCATCGCTCCCTGCAGGTTTCCCTAGCTGTTCGGTGGTGGAAGTTACATCCAGAATATCATCCGCTATCTGAAAGGCTAGTCCGAGCTTATCGCCGTATTCTTTTAGACGGGCAATATCGCTATTCTCCGCCCCCGCCAGTATCCCGCCCGCCTGTATAGCTGCAGAGATAAACATTGCAGTCTTGCGTATATGAATATAGTTCAGCGTTTCCATTGAAACTTCGCCTATCAAAACACCTTGCGACTGCATATCAACAAACTGCCCCGCCACCATACCACGTGCTCCGCAGGCTGACGATACAACTATCGCAACTTTTATGAGCCTGTCTGCTGGTAGTTCACCAGTTAATAATACGTTAAAGGCTTCAGTGAGTAGACCGTCCCCCGCAAGTATCGCCGCCCATTCACCGTATACTATATGGTTTGTAGGGCGTCCGCGCCGTAGCTCATCACTATCCATACCCGGCAGGTCGTCGTGTATCAGAGAATACGTATGTAACATCTCAACAGCGGCAGCGGCAAACAACGCTGGGTGCTCACTATTTAGCTCAGATTTATCAAATATATTATAACCAGCGAGCAGAAGTGCTGGGCGCAATCTCTTACCACCCGCTAGCAGACTATATTTCATAGCTTCATACAGCTTGTCCGCATGGGCATCATCGCTAGTCAAATTCTTACTAAACCAGTCCTCAACTATCACAGAAACAGTTTTTAGATAGTCCTCAAGCATTGCTGTTCCCATATTCATTACATTCGCTACCCTCTTGCACTTCTTTGACTACAGCGTTCAGCTTGTCTAATTCTGCTTTGCACTCTTTAGACAATACTGCCCCTTCTTTGAATAGCACCGCCACTTCGTCCAGCAATATAGTGCCAGATTCCATGTTGGTTACTATCTCCTCTAACCGTTTCATCTTATCTTCAAAATTAATTTTTTTATTAGCCATAACCTCTTATCCTCTATATTCTGCACATGCATCGGCGTTTTCATACACTACAACACTATCTACCGTTACGAGAGCTGATGCGCGATTGGTTAACTCATCATATATATATTTTGCGATATTTTCGCTAGTGGGATTCATTGTCTTAAACATCTCAAGTTCATTAAGATAGCGATGGTCTAATGCGTCCAATATCTCTTTTAGCCACGCTTTTACAAGCCTAAAGTCAACAAGCATGCCAAGCTCGTTTAGCTTATCGCCTACAAACGCTGCCTTTATAACCCAGTTGTGTCCGTGCAGATTTTCACAGTTGCCCTCATAGCCACGCAAATTATGAGCTGATGAGAAATCTTTCGTTACGGTTATCCTATACATTTGACTAGCTCCTCCCGCTCAATTTCAGATAGTTTAATCAGTGCACCCTCTGGCATGTTCCAGAGCAACACACTAGCTATCCTTACCCTAATAAGTCGCATAACTTTTGCCCCAGCTTCCTTGAACATTCTGCGAATCTCACGCTTTTTCCCCTCTATCAGCACTACGTTATATTTACATTTGCTCACACGCTCCACCTTGCACGGCAAAAAATGTTCCCCCTCAATATCTATCCCCGCACGCAAACGGCGTAGCCATTGAGCAGATATTTCCTTATCGCTATCTACAATATACTCTTTTTCTACGTTAAAGTCACTATGTTGCATCTTGTATATCAATCCGCCGTTGCTGGTGAACAGCATTAGTCCTTCGCTATCGTAGTCAAGCCTGCCTGAATAGCCCATTCTAGAGTTACTCAATCCCTCAAAATCAGCCAATGTGCGCCTACCAGATGGGTCGCTGTATGTTGACATTACCTTGCGTGGTTTGTGAAATTTATAAATATCATCGTTACCCCCTTGAAGCGGAACGCCATTTACGACTATTTCTTCAGTCCCAGCATCGCTAACCTTCGTTCCTGATAGTGCTATGACACCATTTACCGATACTTTGCCGACTGCTACCAACTTGTCAGCCTCGTGGCGTGAATATTTGCCCGTCTGTGCAATTCGTTTAGTAAGTCTAATAAGTTCACTCATTGGCTGTGCAGTTCCTGCCACTCACGGAAAGTCGGTAACTCAGAGATACTTTTCAGCCCAAAATATTCTAGGAAATATTTAGTAGTTACGTATTCAAGGGGCTTACCAGCTACGTTCCTGCGTCCAGCAGACGCAATAAAGCCCTTTTCTAATAGAACTCTCATAGTATGGGAACAGTCAACACCTCGTATAGTATCAACCTCTGCCTTCGTGCTGCGCTGTTTATAGGAGATAACCGATAATGTTTCTAGTGCTCCGCGAGACAGTCCATCGCTACGCGCTCCAAAATATTTAGACAACGTATCGCTTACATCAGGAGCACTCACTAATTGATACCCTCCAGACACTGCACGAATTTCAAGACCTGTATTCATAACGTTAAATTCGTCTGCAAAAGTAGCCAAATCAGCCTCTATCTCAGGGCTATTGATGAATTTCTGAAAAAATTGCACTTCTAGTGATTTGCCCGCCAAAAAGAGTGCCGAAATAAATAGTTTTTTGTTTTTATCCCGTTCCATAGACTAGGCTACCCCTATAATGGAATATAAACTATTCATATCAATATTGTCCCGCACAAGGTTTGCCAACAAATCATACTGTTTCTGCTTGTAAGTATTCGTGTCTTGCATCCCCTCGCTATAAACATCAATACCTTTACGCTTTGCAAGTATATCTATCAGCCGTCCAACAATATACACGCTATCAAACAATCCGTGCAAATAACTGCCTAATATATTGCCCGATACTGAACCGTCTATAACGTTTCTGCCATTTACCTGAATGTCTGAAAAGCGCACGATGCTGCTATCTTCGCTAGTTTCTCCCATGTGTATCTCATATCCGTTCACCTTGCAACCTGACAGGAGTGCAAACTCTCCCTGCAAATTCCT
>BNUJ01000066.1 GCA_025997275.1 Deferribacterales bacterium | reverse complement strand
GTATGCCGCAGACGCCTATCTTGCTATAGAAAGGGCAGGAGCTAAGGCTAATGAGCTGACAAAACGCTATTGCGATACTGCGCTTGCCGGTTTCAAGAGTATTGGATTCATTGCAACTAGTGGCTCTATGCCCGCAGCCTCTGCCTGCATTACCTGTGCTCGCCCCATCTCTAAGCCTTCATTAGTAATAAAGCTATTTAACGCCATATTTTGACTCTTAAATGGTGCTACTGAGTAGCCATCTTGTTTGAGTATGCGACAGATGCCAGCGGTTACTAGGCTCTTACCCACATTTGATGCCGTTCCCTGAATCATTAGAGAATTGGACATCCTCAGTCCTCTATCAGCCCCGCTAGCCTTAAGATAGCGTCTGGTTCAGGCTGTCTGCCTAAAAACAGCTCATATATTTCATCCATATTTCTGCTCGCCCCCATAGCAAGCACAGTATCGCAATAGCGTTTTGTCAGCTCATTAGCCTTAGCTCCTGCCCTTTCTATAGCAAGATAGGCGTCTGCGGCATACATCTCTGCCCATTTATAGCTATAGTAGCCCGCCGCATAACCACCGCTAAATATGTGGCTAAATCCGTTCTGAAATTTATTGTAGTTAGGATATGCGACCACTGCAACCTCGTGCCGCACCTTATCAAGTATTTGTTGCACCCCATGCTCATCTAGTAGTTGGCAGTGAATAAGCATGTCAAATAGTCCAAATTCCAACTGGCGCACAAGTGCAAGCCCTTCTTGGAAGTTGCGTGCCGCTATAACCTTATCTAACAAATTACTCGGCAATCGTTCGTCAGTCTCATAATGCATGGCTAAATCATTTAAGACGTCACTAGAATAAGCAAAGTTTTCTAAAAATTGAGATGGAAACTCTATAGTATCCCACTCTATGCCATGAGAACCGCTCACATTGTATTCATTTACAATTGACATTATGTGGTGCAACGCGTGTCCCATTTCGTGAAAGAGCGTCACCACATCACTATGGCGCAGTAAAGAGGGGATACTTTCAGTGGATGGCGGAAAATTTCCCACTATAAAGGCATCTGGCAGGTGCTGAACACCTTTAGAATCTATATAATGCGTATGCCAATCATTCATCCATGCCCCGCCACGCTTGTCAGTTCGTGCTTCAAGGTCTATATATAGCCCGCCAATTAGCTTGTCTGCCCTATAAACTTCATAAAACTTAGCCTTTTTATCCCAAAGTTCAGTATCAACCCATTTAAGCGTTATGCCAAACATCCTATTTAGCAACTCAAATAGCTTGCTAACAACACGGTCTGATTCAAGGTATGGACGCAGTTCTTCTTCATCAAAAAATATCTCTTTCTTTAGCTTATTAGAATAATACGCTGTATCGTATGCTGATAAGCCGTCTAGCCCATCCCGCACCGCCAATGCAGACATCTCTTCAAACTCTTTTATGGCATAAGGTTTCCCTTTTTTGCCAAGCTCCCTTAAAAACTCTAATACAGCATTCACAGACGGAGCAGCCATCTCTTTTAAGCGCTTTTCTGCAGAGTTTTTGCAAGATAATATATGTGCAAGCTCGTCCCGTAATGCCAATATCTCTGTGATGATTGCGCCGTTTTCGGGTGCACGGGTGGTATAAGCTCTATACATCTCCTCTCGCTTTACCCTATCGGTAACGTAGGTCATAAAAGCAATATAACTAGGCATTTGCAAACCAAATGCCCAGCCTGTATCAGTTTTATATGTAATCTTATCGCTCTCTGGCATCTCTCCAAGCAACGATTCATCTGTTATAGTGAGTTTATAGGCATTTGTAGCGTTCAATAAATTTTGGCTGAATTCGTTGCAAATCTCATTCATACGCACGTTAATTTCCATTACACGAGCTTTTTTATCTACTGGCAGTGCAACACCTGCTAACTCAAAGGCAAGTATTGCATCATCCAGCACTTTTTTCTGCGAAGTATCAAGCTTGTCATACTCACAGCTGCGAATACTTAAAAAACTATTATATATATCAATATGTTGTGAAATTTTTGTGCTATACGTTGTAATATCGCCAATGCAGTCTGCATATACTTTCTGCGTTTCAGCTGTATTCTTAACACTGTTTAGGTGTGATATTGGCATAAAAGCTAAGTTGAGCCTGTCATCTAAATCAGCAAGCGGACGGACAAAATTCAGATATGTCTTGTGCGGTTCAGTCAACAGACGGACGATATGCGCTTCATTAGCTGCGATTATTTCAGATATGTGCGCCTTGCTGTTATTTAAGGCATCTTTTGGAAAATTGCCTAGCTGTGACATAATAAATTAGCGGCGTTTTATCTTCTGATTAGATAAGAACGCTTGATACTGCCTAGCACCATCTGGCATCTTCGCCCCAATGTGCATCTGCATCCACATAGCACCATAATTTTGTATCTTTATTTTCTTATTATTGCGCACCGCTTCAAGCTCGCCTACTAGCCGTTCATCAGTAGGCAGTTTCTCTATCCCCTTATGCAAAACTTCAATAGCTTTGTCAGTTTTGCCACGCTCCATTAGCATATAAGCGTATAAACTATAAACAAAAGCCTCCTTCTTATTGCCCTTCATAGTCTTATCCATAGTGCTCAATGCTTTGTCATAGTCCTTTATTCTAAAATATTGTGAGGCGAGCATACACATTGATGGCCAGTTCTTCACCACCGCACTCTTTAATAGCGGAAAAGCCTCATCAAAGCGTTTTCTCGCATAGTATATCGTCCCTATCTGCGAATCTATCTGCTTTTTCACCATAAACTGCCAGTTAGAGTAGGCATAAGCACCTTTCATTCGCTCAACAGCGCGCTCTATCTTGTCAGCCTTTATATCTTTCTCTACCTGCTCCATAAGAGACTGCATACGTTTATAAAAATACCTGCCAATCAGCACAGTTATAAGGAGCAACACCACTATAGCAAGAACAGTGGCAAGGAGCACACTGCCCGATAGAGCAAAGGTTATTGCACCTACCAGTGCAGATACTGTGACAGAAATTAGTATAGTGTACATAAAGCAAACCTCATTGTAATCGTTTTATAAGTATATCAGAAAAATTAGTTTTTTGAATAACGTTTATCAAACGATTTTTTGCCATAACAAGAATAGTAGAAAAAGCGGCGGTGCACTCAAACGGACTATTCATTAGTGCTATTATACCACTCCATAGGCTATCTTCCCGTGATAATATATCTCTCTGTACAAGCATCGCCGTCCTGTCCGCCTGCTCCTGATAGCTATTTATCAGTAATGGTTCGTCTTTGCGCTCCGCCGTTATATTAAAAAATGCATCCGTTAGAGCATAAGCTCCTTGATGTATCTCATCTTTTGGCAACAGCACGCTTTCGCGCCGATATAAATAATTTGCAGATGTTTCCTCACAGACTCTTAAAAATAGCGCAAGTTCTTTACAAAATGCTAAATCAGCTAATGCCCTAGCAAATGAGGCTGCCTCGTCTTCAGGGTTAAGTTCATCTGACGGCAAACCCTCTTTCGGTAGCATTGAACGCGATTTTAGATATAAGAGATAGCTTGCCATCTGTATAAATTCCGCCGCAACCTCCACATCCAGCATTTTCAAGCACTTGATTTCCTCTATAAAACTAGCCGTTATCTCTGATATTGGAACGTCAAAGATGTTCATCTCATTTTTATGAACAAGATGTATCAGCAGGTCTAATGGACCCTCATACTTGTCTATGCTTATAGTGTCTAATGCACTCATCAGGTTATATAGCCTTATATCTTTATGGCTTGACGCACCCGCTCAACAACCTGCTCAGCCATCTCATTGGCACGCAGTTGAGAGGTTTTTATATATTCACGAGCGTCTTTTACCTCTACTTCAAAGCGTTTGCGCCGTTCCCTGATAGGTGCTACAAGGCTTTCTACGTGTTTTATGAGTATCTTTTTACAATCAATACAGCCTATTTGTGCACCCCTGCACCCCGCACAAACTTCCGCCCGCTCATCTTGTGTGGAAAAGACCTTATGCCAATCAAAGACGGGACATACATCGGGGTTGCCCGTATCAGTTTTGCGAATGCGGTTGGTATCAGTTACCATTCTCTTTAGTTTCTGCTCTATACTGTCTGCTGATTCCCCCAGTGCGATAGAGTTGCCATAACTTTTACTCATCTTACGCCCATCCAAACCGGGCAGTTTTGGCACATCGGTAAGTATCGGCTGCGGCTCAACAAAAACCTCTGTCTTATACAAAGCATGAAAATGCCGCACTATTTCTCTACTCAACTCTACGTGAGGCACTTGGTCTATCCCTACTGGAACATAATCGCTATCATATATAATTATATCAGCGGTCATAAGCACTGGATAACCTAAAAAACCATAATTATCAAGGTTCTTATCCGTTAGCTGTGCGCGCATTTCCTTATAAGACGGCGTTCGCTCTAGCCACGCAATCGGGGTAACCATACCCAGTAGCAAGTATAGCTCCGCATGAGCAAGGTTCTGCGATTGTATCATAAAGACAGCTTTGTTGGAGTCAAGCCCTATACTGAGCCAGTCTATGATAAGCTGGCGAGTATTTTCTTTTATGTCCTCAGGGTCTGCATAGTTTGTGGTAAGCGCATGCCAGTCGGCAACACCAAAAACACAGTCCATATCGTCCTGCATCTTGACCCAATTTTGCAATGCCCCAAAATAATGCCCTAAATGCAACGCTCCCGTAGGACGCATTGCACTAAATACCTTTTTGCGATTAGTCATGATAATAGCCTCATAAGCGAAGACACTATATATTGTAAAACAGACTGCAAAAAATGTATCGGCGGGCTTATTATATAAGATATAATACCTGTCATAAATAGTGCCAGCACCACAACCATTCCTATGCGCTCCATTTTAGCATACTCTGTGGCATATTTTAGCGGAAGTAAATCACACAATATGCGCCCGCCATCAAGTGGCAGGAGTGGCATTAAGTTCAGAACGGCAAGGGTGATATTTATATTCACCGAAGCAACCAGCGTTAAGTATAGCCAGCCCATAACGGAGCTGAACTTGACATCATCCAAAAAATAAAACAGTAGCGGGATAAGCAACGTGGAAACTATGGCAACCGCTAGATTAGAGAGCGGTCCCGCCGCTGCAACAATAAGTCTACCATATCTCCTGCGTCCAACTACATTCATATCTACTGGCACGGGCTTTGCCCAGCCTATCATTCTGGTAAGAAATAGCACAAGTAAGCCGATAATATCTATATGAACAAGTGGGTTCAAGGTGAGCCGCCCCTCATTCTTAGCAGTGTTGTCGCCGAGTGCATTAGCCGCATAAGCATGGCTAGCCTCGTGTATGGTTATGGCAAATAAAAACGGCAATGCCACAATGCTTATGTCTCTAACTATAGAGTTAAGGTCAAAATTCATAGTTAAACTATATAGGCATGGGCGAAGCTTGTCAATTGCTAAAACAAATATCGCACTATCTATTACTTATAAAATATCCAGCTGACACCGTCTATGAACGGCACACGTTTTTTGTAGCCACGTTGGTGCATAGCCTCTATGACAGACTGTTTATAATCAGCCCACTCAGGCTGCCAGCCTGTATCTGCTCCAAAATATACAACCACGCTTTTATCGTCTCTCACGTGTTCTAGGGCTTTGTCAAGCTCTGCAATGCTATCAGGCTTTATACTTATAGCCTCACGAAGATTCATTATAGCAAGTATTCTATTGTCTGTATGTGATATGCAGATAGCTGCTATATCCCTGTATGGTTCAGCAATTTTTGCATAGTTGGCACGCTCATAGTATCCAGTTATTTTAATAGGTTCTACTCTGTTATAAAAACCTATAAATGAAATTATCAGCACCATGCCCGCAAATAGCTGGCGATATAGGGGAATATCGCACACTACCCTGCAAATAAGCTCATTTGTGAGTATCACAAGTAGCAGAGCCACAGCTGGGGCTATAGGCAAATAATACCAAGCAAAAGCAAAGGGGTATGAGGCAAGTATAGAACTACCCAGCAAATAGGCAAATAATGCTATTGCTATAGAGACACACAGTGGCAAGGCAGTCTTATGCGTCAAGGTGCTATGATTATCAAATTCGCTGCTACTAGAACATACGTATAATCTAGCATTTTTGATGCATAGAAAACTACTGACGGCTACTACCAGCAGAAACCAGAACACTGCACCGCCGAATTCGCTCATAACCATCATAAAAGCCTGAGAAAATATCTTTATGTGCGTGCTTACCCCATATCCATACAGAACAGTATGTGCATCTTCAAACGGATATGCTACAAACAGCATATACATCACAAAACCAATTGTAAGAGCCACTGCACATCTAGCAATATTCAAGAAACGTTTCTGGCGGAATAGTATCACAACAGGCACAACAGACATGCCCGCTAACCATAACAAAAAGTAATTATGTGCATCAAAACCTAAAAAGAATGTGAGTGCGAGTAGCACATAAAATCTTTTTGTTAACCTAGAGCCATCCAATATATCCAATAACAAATAGACCAAGAGGACACAAAAGAACGTTGCCAACGTGTATGAACGGGCAAATATAGGAATGTAGATACCAGCAGCACTGAATCCATAAAAAACAAGGGGTAGTAGAGCAAGCCTGCCCGATAGGAAACGTCTTGATATGACGTATAAAAGAATGCACGTTCCCAAATAGTAGGGGATATTCAACAACACTCCTAGCCAATAGCTAAAAGTATTGGGAAATAGCATTGAAACCAGATGCAACTGAATGCGGTGTGTCGGAGAGTGTGCAGTCAATCTAGCACGTAGCTCGTTCAAATGAGATAGCCTTTCATTCGGCTGTGCAGTTACAGAATTGAACAACTCTTGTGATGAATGCCAGATACTGCCACTTCCCCAATTCTTATAGACACCTAAATCAGTTGTAGCGGTGAGGGCAGACTCGGTCTCGGCACGATTAGCCTTTATATACGACAATATCTCTTCGCCGATATTACCCTTAGCTTGGTCTCTATAGTAGGCTACAAACATCAGTTGAATGGCGACTATAATAGCAAATAACGCCCAGTTCCTAGCTAATATCCAGCTATGCAATCCCTTATAGACACAACACCAAACTATAAGCGATACAAAAAGAGATACTAGCGCAAACGGAACAATGAAGCTATTAGGCAACACAGGATATTTGCTTAAATATGCTCGTTCAAGCTCCATAGAAAATCCGCTCTTTTCACTTGATAAGGTTATTGTGAACTGCTCGGGAATATTCCCTTTTACAGCCTTTGACGAGTTAAAGCCATCTCTTAGCATATCAAAGGTTCTATTAGTCTGCCTGCCCGATTTGTCAACAAATGATAGCCATGCCGCCCTAAATCTGCTATTAGTCGTATTAAGCCTAGAGATAAGCAATGATACCCGCTTGTAATCTTTTGTCGCCCTATTACCTAAATCAACGATTATGCTAGAGTTATCAGATACATCGCTACGTAGAACATTCTTGTCAACACCAACTATGCTGAAGTTATCTAGGTTCTTATATAGTTCTTGTTGTGATATTTCTAGGTGTTTTTGCCATTTCAGAGGCACTGCATCTGTTCTGCCTACAAAGACGAACGACAGCAGCGCATAGATACAAACAATGGCTGCTAGTGATATGAGAACGAAGAATAGATGTCTAAACCGATTAAAGAAAGTGTTGACGTTAAAACTATGCATTGACAGCCACCTCCGTAGAGTGAACTGTCCAAGAACCCCTTAAATATTGATTATGCGGGGGGGGGGGGGGGGTGAATATGCTTATCGTTATTATGCTTTCAGTCATTATGTGCGCTCCTTATAAAACAAAGTGGGTGGTATTATACCACAAACGCATAAGCGGTGTGCATAGAAATACAACTTTATATTTACCCTTGTTTTAGTGTAAATCGGAAAGGAAAACGTCGTAACTCCAGTCCCCCCGGGAAAA
>BNUJ01000065.1 GCA_025997275.1 Deferribacterales bacterium | reverse complement strand
ACAAAAAACAGACTTTACTGATAAAAAGGGAGTCTTGTTGGAACTTCAAGCCAGTGGCACTAAAGCACTCTATCGCAACCTATATTTCTATTATCAGGTATTGACGAGAGGCGGTTTATTAGCTCTTGACGAATTTGACACCAATCTGCATCCAGACTTATTGTTGCCATTATTAACTTTATTTGACGATAAAAGCCTTTATTGCATTTGTCTTGCCAGATGCATTAGCCCCCTTTAGGCAAATGAGATTAGCAACTCCTGAATCATTTGTGAAATCTATCTCCATCCATTCACGGAAACAAAAGAAGTTTTTCACGCCAAATCTTAATAACATAAATATAACTCTCCCAATTTTACTATGAAATAAGTACACATAGTTTAGTATAAACAATGCTCGTCTATCTGTCAATACCATTTTAGCAAGCAAAACAAGCCACCCCGTCCGCCAACACGGGCTTTTCCCGTCTGCACCTGTCCATTGCATTTGGGCAGCGTTCACAAAATATACATCTGTTAGCATAGTCAGCAGTATTTTTAGCCATGCGCCCCGCAATAGTCGCCAACGGTTCTCCCCGCTTGGCTAGGCTAGGCACGCATTCTTTGAGTGCTTTAGTGTATGGGTGGCGAACATCCCCCCGTGCCAGCCTCTCTTTATCAATGACTTCTACAATCTCCCCCGCTGTCATTACGATAACCCTGTCAGCAATTCGCTCCACAAGTGCTATATTGTGCGATATGAATAACATAGCTAATTTTCTCTTATACCTCAAGTCCATAAGTAGCTTGATAATCTGTGCTTGGATGATTACATCCAGCGCAGTCGTTGGCTCATCTGCAAGCAATAGTCGCGGAGATGCTGCAAGGGCTAACGCTATCATTACACGTTGGTTCATACCGCCTGATAGTTGGTGCGGATACGAATTCAGTCGCTCTGCGGGGTAGTCTATACCCATCTCCGCCAGCAAAGTTGTTGCCGCTTTGCGCGCATTAGTTTTATTGTCAGCTAACTTATGCAATAGTAGCGTCTCCATCATCTGCTCCCCTATTGTAAATACTGGATTTAATGCCATAGTCGGGTGCTGAAATATCATAGAAATTTTGACATCGCTTGTCACTAGTTCATCATAGCTTATTTTCACAGCAGACGGAGTCAAGCCCATAATGGCACGGGCAGCCATACTCTTGCCAGCACCAGACTCCCCCAGCATGCCGACTATCTCATTGCTAGATACATCAAATGATATATTTCGCAGTATGTGAACCCTGTCAGCGTCAGTGCCACCGACACAAGCGTTTAAGTTACGAACTCTCAGCATTACGCACCTTTGCCAGTGATATTTGCTGATAGCTCACCCCCGCGCATACGGATAGTCAGCTCGTCCCCTATTGACACCTCATCAGCCCCAGTTATGAACCGCTCACCACACATCACCATCGCAAAGCCACGTTCCAGCACCCTATCTGGAGCTAATGAATTGAGTCTCCCTGTGAGTACGTCCAGCTTGCCACTACAAGCTGTCAGCAGAATATTCACAGCACTTTCAAGTCGCCCTGTCAATGATTTTAGTCTCATCATATCCAGTTGTAGCTTATGCCTAGGTCCTGCAGCCGTCAAACGTGTAGTTAGGTTATCTAACCGCAATGTCCAGCTTGTTAGCATGTTATTGAGCTTGCTGGAAATCAACCCATAATAGGCATCTACAAACTGAAATGCTGTCTTATAGCTACCTGTGAGCAGCTCTGCCGATGCAGTTGGAGTTGCAACGCGCCTATCCGCTACCATATCGCATATAGTCCAATCCTGCTCATGCCCTATTGCCGATATTGTTGGGACTTGCGAATGTTTAAGTGCTCTCGCAATAGATTCATCATTAAATAGCGACAAGTCTTCAAGCGAGCCACCACCGCGCGTAAGCACCAACACATTATAATCAGCCGTGCACCTGCCCGCCCGCTCTATCGCCTGCACTACCAGTGCTGCCACATCTTTACCTTGAACGGGGATTGCCCACACGTCTACATTAAACGGCAGTTTGGGCGTGCCCGTTCCTAGAAAATCGCCAGCTGTCTTTAAGAAATCCCCTATTGCAGCCCCTTTCGGCGATGTTAATAGGGCTATTTTATGCGGATATTGCGGGATAGCTCGCTTAGTCGCAGCGTCAAAGTAGCCCAATGCTTCAAGTTTTCGTTTGGTTTCCTCAAACTTTCTATAGAAGTCGCCAGTGTCATCATATATAATCCGCTCAACCAGCACTTGATATTCGCCGCCCGCATCGTATAGGGTGAGTTTGCCTATTATGCGCACCTTGTCGCCAACTTTCGGAATAAAGCTGTCTTGTCTGATAACGTATTTGAAGTAGACCGCCTTTACCAACGCTCCAGCGTCCTTTAGCGACAAATAGTAATGTCCGCTGGAAGAGTGAGATATGCCTGCAACCTCCCCCAGCACCATCATTTTGGCAGGCAATGCCTGTGTGAGTGCGCCTTTGATAAGTTTTGTAAGCTCCGATATGGTAAACTGTTGCATTACTCGCGCTTCTTTATATACTGGTGCTCGTCACTTTTCTGTAAGCCCAGTTCGCGGCGGATAACGTATTCAAGGTATTCATTGTTAGTTGTTGCCAGCTCCAATTCGCGCTCCAGATAAGCAATTCTATCGGTCATCTCCGCAATGCGCGCTTCATACTTACGGTGTGTTTCTGTCATACGCGCATATTTTAAGATGCCGTTGTTGCCGAACACCATATAGCACACAAGCACAATAATCACCGCCGTGTAGAACAGCGTCAGTTTAGCACTCATACCGTTAGAATAGCTTCAGGACGGCAGTGCTTGTCTGCCTAGCAACGTCCGCAAGCAGATAACTGCATGCAAGTTTCAGATAGCCTTGATTTGTGCGAACCATATATTACCTCACTTTAGTATGGTTTTTCTAACGTTTATATCATCCACACAGCCCGTTACGGCAAGCCTGCTAAAGAACCAATCCATCTGTCTGGTCATATCAGCCAACATATTTACGCCTGTCCGTGACGTACGCCACTCACTAACTGTTGTGGCGTCAGATTTGCGTATAATCGCCCTGCTGATTGTGAAAAAGAGCGCATCATCTGTGCCGATATATTCGCCGATAAGCCCCTCCAAATACACACCATCTTTTCGCGTCTGCGTGTAAATGACCGCCGAACGTGTCGCATACTCGTTGCCCTCAGTGCGTTCATACAACTTTTCGGAACTATCAAACTGCTCGGCAACGGGTACCATTGCCCATTCGTCGTTGCCACTAGCGTTATGAACTTTAGTTAATGTATAACTATATTGCGGCTTTGCAGTAGTTTTTAATATATAGGCTAACCGCTCTTCCCCGTCTGAATTGGAACGTTCAAAATCTAAATATGTAGGGGCAGCACTGAACGTTACCATAGCACATGGGTATGCATCGTTTGCCTCAAACACATTGCCATAAGTGCGCGGCGCAGGGGACACTGGACGAAACAACGCACAGCTTGCTGACAAACCCAATAATACCGAAACTAACAGAACAACTGTCGCCAAATTAGGCTTATAAAACATATAACACCGCCAGCACTATCATATATCCATATACATAAAAATGCAATACATAGCTCCCTTGCACTCCTTAAAAAAGTGTGCTACCTTGTCAGCTCATTCAGGGTGTAGCGCAGTGGTAGCCCTATCTGTTTTAGATACAGAGGGTTGCAGGCACATGACCAGCGATAACGGGGAGTTTATTTGGTTTATGTCTAGTGAAAACATAGTGTTTATTGGTGTCTTTACCCCCCCCCCGCAAACGCAATGTCAATGCGGGTTTGGGCGGTCGCCGATGCAACGGTAGCCGCCTATGTATAGTTTTCACGCTTTATTTAACAGGTTTAAGCACCCACTCTTTGTTTTAACATCGCTAGTCGTTGTCGTATGTGTCTATTGCCTATTGTCATTTGTTATAGCAGGGCATATAGGCGTGCCGCTCAAATATCAAAAGCATATAGAAATTAGCCAAGCTGAACTATACAAGGGTATAGATGATAACTTTAGTATAGTTGGTGCCGATAAGAATGTTATTCGTAGCAAGTCGGGCAAAGGTGCAATAACATTAAATATAGGCGATAGGGCGTCTAAAGATTACAGACGGCTAACATTAGTTGCATCTAGGTTGAACCGTGCCTTTGGTGTAGGTAGAGATGCTTATCTTGCATATACGAACGATATAAGCCTTGACATATCTAAAGCAAAACCTTATCAACGCTATCTCAAAGGCGTTTATCAATGCTTTTTTACAACTAATTTACAGGATGGATTGAATACATCTAAGCACTTATCTAATGGCAATTGGCAAAAGTTTCGTGTAAGCTTTGAGGGGTTAACAGGCTTATCTATGGAGCTTGAAGGCGCATATCTGAGCAGGTATCCCATTATATCTAACAGTTTCATCGTGCCATTTATTGTCATTTCGCTACTGGTTATAGTGGTGTTGACATTGTTGTTCTACAAGGATGTTTATAGATATGTCAAGACGTGTGATAAACTGCTATTTGCTGCTATAGTAGCTACTCAACTGCTTGTAATTGGCTACTACGCCAGCCAAAAGAAGGATTTTACATGGGACGAGGTAATGACCTACTACCACGCCAATAATAACGAGGACGACGTTTTTGACTACAGTAGCAGCTCCGACTGGCGTCCTCATAGATATATATTTGAGGCGATGACCGCCCAGCCTAACGAGGGGTTAGCCCATTTTAACGATTTGCGGACTAGGTATTCCCCACATTCACCGCTTTACTTTATGCAACTGCACCTAGTTTCGCTGCTATTTCACGATAAGTTTAGCATTTGGCTAGGGGCAGGGCTGAATATGTGCTGGTATATTGCGCTATCTATCCTGATATACGCTCTGTCTAAACGATTCCTCGCTGGCAAGCTTGCGCTATTACCCACTATCCTATGGGGTTTCAGTGGCACAGCCATTTCAATGGTTATGTATATTCGCTCTTATGTTGTGGTAACGTTTTTCTTCACGCTGTTGGTATATATTGCACTTGCTCTACTGGAAAAGCCGCATTTGACAAAGAGGTTTTATGCACTGCTTGCGCTAGTTTTATTTGTAGGCTTTGATGCAAGCAACTATTTTGCCGTATGGTTAATAGGCACTGCCATTGTTCCGCTAGCCATTCTCTTATATCAAAGGCAGTTGGGTTATGTTATAAAATTAGGACTGGCTTTTGCCGTAGGCGGATTAACCTATTATAATTTCAACCCAAGAATTCTTAAGGCGTTTAACTATCGGCAAGTGAATGATGTCAGTGCTTTGTTTAAGTGCTTTGCCACATTTATGCACGACCTAAACACCGACCTGTTTGGCGGTATTGTGTTTCCTGCTGTGTTGCTTATGGCTGTTATGCTAATTGTAATTATTGTTCGCTCTTACTTTGATATAAGTATTTCTATTAGTGCCTTAACTATGAAAGTAAATGTTAAAACGATAAAACACTCTAGCAATGACAACGGGCAAACTATAAATGTGAATATAGCGTTCGCCACCATCGCTGTGGGAATCGCTTTCTACATATCATATATCAGCTGGCAGACTAACCTGCAGGGACCGCAAAGTCGTTATTTATGGGGCTTGTCCCCCGCCTTTGCTATTTTGATAGTAGCAACTCTAAACAGCATATTCACTAGATTGAAGTTCTGCGCTCCAGTCTTTGTGGTAGTTGTGCTGTTGTTTGCAATCGCGGGGTATAAGAATAAAGTGCTTTTGTATTTTAGCAAGCTGGATGTTCTAGCTATTAGCGAGCCTTACAGGGATATGCCTGTAATTATATTGAGCAGTGCGCCACACGGTGCAAACCCAGAGGTGCATAGGGCAATAAACTTTCGACAGGCGATACATATCCCTGATGATTATGAATTTTTATTGCCTGCCATTAGGGATATATCAAGCGATGATAGTGTGCTCGTGCTAATCTCTGGCGACAGGCTTGACAATAACGCAGTGTTCAAGTTTATGGAAAAGCAAGGCTTCAATGAACGAGTTCAACTAATGTTCGCTCACTACTGGCTATTTTCTAAAACCAAATAGCAATGCTTTATTTGTTCTTCTTTGTATTCTTCTTTTTAGCGGACTTCTTATTGTCAGGTTTTTTGGTATCAGGTTTTTTGTGCCGCACTAGGTCGCTGCCGTCAATGGACTTAATATAAGTCGCCACTTCGCGGGCCACATCAGGCGATACAATGCGCGTAGTAAGCTCGTTGTTGCGTTGCAGTGCACTAAAAGTGTAGTTATGGCTACCGATGTAGCTTATATGCCCATCTATGACACAGGTCTTGGCATGTAGCATTCGTTCAGGTTCATCGTAACGCACCTCTGCTCCAGCGCGTTTTAGCTTCGCCCCAGTCTCACGGTTAAACTTAGTGCTTGATGAGTCGTCATCGCTCACGTCCATAATGATATACAGCTTTACTCCGCGTTTTAATGCGTCTAGCATTGAATCTAACAGCAGTTTAGTAAAGCCTTTGTCGCGGCTGTCCGTCTTAAACATATAGATAGCACAAACAATCTCAGAAGCTGCTTGCGATATATCCTGCGTGATTGGTGGCAGAAACTCATCATTTTTTAAGATGCTTACTTGTGCTGTGTATTGACTGGGTGCTGCGATAATGTAAGACGCCGCAATAAACACTGCCAGCAGTGCAATGCCACCCATACTTAATAGCCGTTTTGTTTTAACACTTTTAGGCATAATCAACTCCAGTTAAGTGCTACATATTCAGATATCGCCCCGCGCAACTCTGTCAGCCCCAACCCAGTCATAGCTGAGAATACTATCAGCTCATCAGCCTTAACGCCTATTTCTGTGGCTAGTCGCACCCTGTTAGCAAGCATCTGCGCCTTTGAAAACTTGTCCGCCTTAGTCAGCACTACCCGCACCGCCACTCCGTAGCCTGTCAAAATTCTAACGAGCGAACGCTCCTCTTCGCCGAATGAACGCCGAATATCCACCAACAGTATACATAACAACAAGTTCTTTCTGTTCATCAGATAGCTGTCAATTAGGCGTGCCCAGTTCGCCCGCTCTGCCTGTGAAACCTTTGCATATCCGTAGCCCGGCATATCCACAAACATTGCGGAGTCCTCTATGTTAAAGAAGTTTAATAAGCGTGTCTTGCCCGGTGTTTTGCCCACCTTCACAAGGTTCTTTCTGTTCAATACCTTGTTAATGAGTGCTGATTTACCTACATTGCTACGCCCGACAAAGGCTATTTCGGGATAGGCTGGTGAGGGCAATTTTCTCGCCTGTGCGACAGAGATTACAAATTTAGCATCCATCAGATAATACCAGCGGTTTTTAATATTTCATTTGCTGAGAAATTACTGTTCAGCAGGAACCCTGCAGCATTTTTATGTCCGCCACCACCGTTGTTCACAGCGATAACACTAACATCAACATCCTTCTTACTGCGGATAGATAAACGTTGGCGCTGGGCGTTTATTATAACAACATAATCAAATTCAGAGTTATTTTCTAGCACATAGTTGCCTAACTCGCTTGTGAACGACTCGGCAAATACAACTGCAAAATTGCGCCCCTGCTTATCGGTGTGGCGGGCAATATTTTTTACAGCATTATGTATGTAATTTCTACGTCGCTCATCTTCAAAGCTCATCAGCATAACTTCCGCACCGGTAAAGCCTGCATAAGGTTCGTTTAAGAACCGTTTTTCAAAGCGACTCAGCCCGTAGATGCTAAATAGCATATTCATCCGCAGGCTATCGTCTCGTTTCAACAGCCACAAGTCAAAGTCGTTCACACAATATGCAAAATCTTCGTAGGCTGATACGTCATAGCCCATTTCAGTGAGTTTATGATAGGTTAGCAATGTTGCACACTCCTTGATGGAGTGTGTGGCAAACGAGTGTTTTGCAAGAGCCTCGCTGGACTTGTGGTGGTCTATGAATATTAGCTCGCGTTCCCCTGCTATAGCTTCAATATGAGCAGCGGGCAACGACAGGTCTGTGATTATAACGGTAGCGTATTTGCTCATATCGCCTTTCAATGCATCCTCTGTGTCGCTGTGCGTGACATACATCGTGCTGATGTTTGTACCGAATGCCTTTTTTACGAGGATACCGCAACCCACTCCGTCTAAATCATTATGTGATATGTGTAAAATCATCTATTTAACCTACTCAACCATACTTGATAGCAGCGGTTCGCCACGCTTCAGTCCACGTTTAGCTTTTTTGCCAACAACATCATAAAGATGTTTCGGGGGCAACCCCCCAGCTGGACGGATAGAGCGGATATTCCTACTGGTCAGCTCCTCACCTTTTGCAACATTCGCCACTACAAAAAGCGAACGCCCGATTTCACGCGCACCCTGCCTAACACTCTCATCAGGCAATCTATATATGCCGTCCCCGACA
>BNUJ01000064.1 GCA_025997275.1 Deferribacterales bacterium | reverse complement strand
ACCAGCTCGTCTAGTAATTTCAGCGTTCTAGGTAGATAGTGCTCGGCTAGTTCGCTTACACCACCTCCGATGCGCACAGCTTCTGGTGCAAATACATTTATAGTAGTTGCTATTAGATGCGCTAGGTGCGTGGAAAATATCTCAAACGCCGCCTTTGCATTGCCATCGCCAGCACGTAGCCTATCCAGCACGTAGCCTATGCTGGTTGCATCGCCACTAGCCGGGCATTGGTCATCGCCCGATAAGTCTTTGTAGTCAGTTGTAATAGCTGGCAGGGTACAGTATTTCTCCGCGCACCCGCGCTTGCCGCAGCCACAGAGTCGCCCATCAGAAACCAGCGTAATATGCCCTAGCTCAGTGTAGGTAATATCCCCTGTCAACAGCTCGCCGTTCAGCACCACGCCACCGCCAATACCTGTACCTAGCGTTAACAACACCATTGAGCGCAGCTTGGGGTTAGATTTGTCCAGAATATATTCGCCTAGTGTCGCCATATTAGCATCATTTTCTATATGTATGGGTTTGCCACTGACAGATAAAGCTTTTGCTACGTGCTTGCCAGTCAAACTAGGCAGGTTCGGCGCAAATAGCAACTCGTCAGTGCGTTTGTCATATACACCGGGTAGCGATACCTGCACGGCATCCACGTCTGATGTCTTTATCAGCCCCAGCAGAGCAGAAATCAACTCGTTATAGCCCTTAGGTGTGGCAATCTTACCGCTAGAAACTATTCTATAAGCCACAGGCTGCGCTACTTGAATGATTTTAGGTTTTGCGATTATCTGTGATGTTGTCGCTTCTGATAACATCACAGCATATTTGATTGCCGTGCCGCCTACATCTGCTACAAAATATCTTGCCACCATTAGCCCGCCGTCAAGAATCTAGCTACCAGCTTCTTCAGCCCCGCGCGTTTGAACATCACGTCCACTTTTGCGCTATCACCCGCCCCCTCTACTTGCAACACTACACCATCGCCAAATACCTCGTGACGAACGGACTGTCCTTTGCGCAAGCCATCAGTGGTGTTATCGGCTACTTGCTTAAAGTCAGTCGCAAACCGCTCAGGTCGGACAAAGTCCTGCTTCTCTTTGTAGCCAGCTAGTTCTAGTTCTGATATAAACCTAGACGGCGGGTAGTTCTGTCGTTTGCCATAGCTCATACGTGAGCTTGCAAAGCTCAGTGTTAGGTATCGTTTTGCTCTAGTCACACCCACATAGCAGAGCCTGCGTTCCTCCTCTAGGTCGCCTTTATCGTCATCACTAGATTTTGGGAACAACCCCTCCTCTAGCCCCGTGATAAACACTGATTCAAACTCTAGCCCCTTTGCCCCGTGCAGTGTCATTAAAGATATTTTACCTTCGGCACCCTCATCTCCTGATGTGACTAACGTGGCAGTTTGCAAAAAGTCCGCCAGTGTGCTACCCGCTTCGTTAGCCGCCACCGCTGCATTATATAGTTCAAATATATTTTCTGTTCTATTTTTAGCCTCAACCTCGTCTTCGGTGCGCATCAGATAGTCTTTGTAGCTCGTCAGCTCTATAACAGCATTTACCATCTGCCCCACATTCTCTTCCGCCGAAACCGCCGCAATAATCTCACGGAACTGCCCAACCCCCGTCTGCTGGTGTGTGGACAATGCAGGAAATATATGTTCTATAGCCACTAATAGGTCAACGTGGTTTGCCGTAGCATACGTTTTGAATTTATCAATAAGCGCGTCCCCTACCCCGCGCGATGGTGTCTTAATAGCACGACTGAACGCTGCTTCGTCATAGGGATTATCTATCACACGCAGATAGCTTAATACGTCCTTCACCTCCCTGCGTTGATAAAATGCCTGTCCGCCTATCACCTTGTGCGGGATTCCGCGTCTGCTGAACTCAGCCTCAAAGTTGCGCGATTGGGCATTCGTGCGGTATAGCACTGCTACATCACTGCGCTGCAAACCCTTGTTCAGATGTCTTTCCACCATATCAGCTACAAATACCGCCTCGTAGCGTTCATCCCCCACCTTTTGGCAGATAATATCAGCATTTACATCTAGGCAAGCGTGCAGGTCTTTCCCCCGTCGCTCCTCGTTGTGGTGAATTAAACGATTCGCCAGCTCCAGTATCCCCTGTGCACTGCGGTAGTTATCGGTTAGCTTGATTTCTTTGACACCCTCAAAATATTCATCAAAACGCAATATATTGTCTATTTCCGCCCCACGCCAGCTGTATATTGACTGGTCATCGTCCCCCACTACGCAGATATTGCCACTACTACCCGCAAGTGCCCGTAAAAACCTAAACTGGATGATATTTGTATCCTGATATTCATCCACCAGTATATATTTGCAACGCTCTCTATATTCGGCTAATATATCAGAGTGTTCTATGAATAGCCGTAGCGACAGACTCAACATATCATCAAAGTCAATAAGCCGTTGTCCGCGCAAGAGTTCTTCATATCCTGCAAATACATCGGCAAACCTGTGCGTAATATCCTCTGGTCGTCTGTTTTCCACATAGCCCATAGTGTTCTTATAGTTGGAAATCATATTTAGATAGCCCTTAGGCGTGTAGCGTTTAGGGTCTATACCCAGACTATTAACAGCCTCCTTTACGATTGCAAGCCTATCGTCTTGGTCAACCGTTGAAAAGTTGCCGTTCACCCCCGCAACAGTCCTAGCCCCAGCATCTCGCAAGATACGCAACCCTATGCTGTGGAATGTCCCCAGCCATACTCCAGCTGCCTTGCCGCCTAACAACGTAGCAACCCGATGTTTCATCTCGTCAGCTGCTTTATTGGTAAACGTAACCGCTAGTATGTTATATGGTGAAATGTCTAGTTTCTGTATCAGATGCGCTATGCGGTGTGTTATAACACGCGTCTTGCCTGTGCCCGCACCCGCCAGAACCAGCATAGGACCATTTCCATAGGTAACAGCTTCCTGTTGGCTAGGGTTCAGTTTTGCTATTAGCTCAAGCATATTAGTTATCAGCCTTATAGCCTAAAAGGGCAATTTTATTAGCGTTTAAGAACTTAACGCACTCTTCGCGCTCCACTATGAACGTCCTGTCTGCCTCAATAGCTATTACCTTACCGCCCGCTTGCTTAATATTTTGCAACGTTGTCATACCGATAGTCGGCACGTCAAAACGAACGTCTTGTATGGGTTTTGCCACCTTTACGAGCGTCCATCCCCCCTTTGGCAACAGCTCCCCAGCTCGCACAATCAACCTATCCGTTCCCTCTATAGCTTCAACCGCTATCACATCTAAATTATTTACCACTACACTCTGCCCGATGTCCAGCCCCGCAATGCCACGAGCTATCTTATAGCCAAAATGCACGTCGTTCATCTGCTTATCGGTAGGTTTTGTCTTGCTAATAAGCCCCTCTGTTATTAGCAGGTCTTTGCAGATGTCCATCTGCGACAGCACCTTGACACCTAACTTTTCAATCTCTTCTATGATAGCGAGCATTATGGTGTCCGTCCTGCGGTCTTTCAGCATAGCCAGCATCGTCAAGGCTTTCAGGTCAAACTTCAGCCCCCATTCCAGCACTATGGTGCTAAACTTGCCCGCAAACAGCACACTATCAGCACCGCTCTGAGCTAACATTTTGATATGCTTTAAGACTGCCCCTACCTGTGTTATCTGGAATTGTTCCACATCGTCAGCCCGCCCACGCATAGCTTGCGCCACCTCGTCTTCAAAGACGATAGCCGATACTCTGACACCCGCCGCCTTTAGCCGCTCCACAGCAAGTGCGGGCAACTGATACTTGCCTGCGATTACCACAACATGCATTAGACTGACACCCCACGACTTACTATTTACAAAACGTCTTCTAGGACAATAGTTTGATTCCTATCAGAGCCTATTGATACTAGGCAATATGGGGTATTTAGATAATCACTCATAAAGGCAATATATTCTTGAGCGGTTTTAGGCAAGTCAGACAGCCTTTTTGCACTAGAAATATCCTCTTTCCACCCCTCAAAACTCTTATATACAGGTTCTATTTCGTCAAGCAATTCTGTTTGAGACGGGAATATGTTAGTATCTTTCCCTTTTATTTTATATGCCACGCATAGCTTTATTTCATCTAGTCCGCTCAGCACGTCTAGTTTAGTCAGGGCTATGTGGCTAAATCCATTTAACATAGCAGAATATTTCAACGCCACTAGGTCAGCCCAGCCACAACGACGCGGTCTGCCAGTGACAGCACCAAACTCCCCGCCGTTCTTGCGAATCAGCTCACCCAGCTCATCTTTCAGCTCGGTAGGGAATGGTCCACTGCCCACGCGGGTGCAATACGCCTTAGACACACCTACAATATTCCTTATCTTACGCGGAGATAAGCCTGTGCCACAACATGCACCGCCTGCACTACCATTGGACGATGTGACGAACGGATATGTTCCGAAGTCAACGTCTAACATCGTCCCCTGTGCACCCTCAAGCATAATTTTCCTGCCCTTGTCAGCCGCTTCGTTTATAATAACGGTGGTGTCGGCGATAAACGGCGCAAGCCGAGCGGCGTAGCCCTTAAACTTCTCTAATATAGCGTCAAAGTCAATATTAGGCATACCATATAGATGTTTAGCCTTAGTATTCAGTTCATCAGCTTGTTCGGCTAGCTTAGCTTTTAGCAGTATGGGGTCAAGCAGGTCTTCCATGCGAATACCTGTCCTACCAGCCTTGTCTATGTAGCAGGGACCAATACCTCTGCCAGTAGTCCCGATTTTTTTATCGTCTTTAAGTGCTTCGCGGCGTTTATCAAATTCAATATGATAAGGCATAACAACATGGGCGTGCCCCGATATGAAGAATCGCCCATCAAACTTAACTCCGCTAGCCAGCAGTTCGTCAATTTCTGTAAGCAGGGCAGATGGGTCAACCACTGCACCATTGCCTATAAGGTTGGTGGTGGACGGGTGTATAATGCCAGACGGAATAAGCCGCAAGATATATTTCTTTTTATTCACCCAGACGGTGTGCCCCGCGTTCGCCCCGCCTTGATAGCGCATAACGTAGTCCGCTTGTTCGGAATACATATCAACAATCTTCCCTTTCCCTTCATCGCCCCACTGGGCACCAATAACCACTGATACAGCCATAATAACACCTCCACAGAAAACAGCTTTATGCTAGCAGATATTATAATTATTGACAACCTTGCATTTTATTATAATATTCCGAATATTTACACAATATTTCGCCTTATTTCGCCTTTTCATTTGAGATGGCGAAAGGTTTAAATAACTAGAATATAAAATTCTCTACCAATAAATTGCTAAGTATGATATAGTATCGGGAAGCATTATGGTATATAGTTTTAGGAGGCATTGAAATGGCAGATAAGGCAAAGGTTTATTATTCATCACTTGAGAACGACCCTACGCAGTCCCCGCTGAATAAGATTAAAAGGCTGATGGAGAGTTGCGGGGCGAAAAATACCTATGAAAAGGGCGACTTAGTAGCTATTAAAGTGCACTTCGGCGAGCTTGGCAATGCCGCTTTCCTGCGCCCAATATATCTAAGACCAGTTATTGACACTGTTAAACAATACGGCGGCAATCCGTATCTAGTTGACACTAACACACTATATATTGGTATGCGTTCTAACACTGTTAACCACTTGCACAACGCCTCCCTGAACGGCTTTAACTACTCCACGCTACAAGTGCCAGTCGTTATTGCTGACGGCTTGCGGGGGCAGAACTCCGTAGAACTGCCCGTGCCTAACGGCAAACTCAAAAAGCGTGCTATTATCGCATCAGATATTGCTAGTGCAGATGCCCTTGTTCTAATATCCCACTTTAAGGGACACGCGTTCGCTGGCTACGGCGGTGCTATAAAAAACCTTGCTATGGGCTGTGCATCACGGGCGGGCAAGTTGGATATGCACAGCGTATCAAAGCCCTCTGTCAACACCAGCGTCTGCGTAGGTTGTGGCAAGTGTAAGAACCAGTGTCGCGAACAGGCTATTGAACTGAACGCTCAAAAGGCAACGATTACAGATAAATGCGTTGGCTGTGTGCGCTGTGTAGGCGTGTGTCCTGTGCATGCAATACAGACCAAAATGGATAACTCTAAGGAAGACCTGCAAAAGTCTATGACCGAATATGCAGCGGCTGTTATAAATAGCTTTAACAAACCAGTTATATGCGTAAACGTGTTGGAGTCAATAGTTCCTTCGTGCGATTGTATGCCCGGCAATGATGCGCCAGTCTGCCCCGACATAGGCTTTGTGGCTAGCACCGACCCAGTGGCACTAGACCAAGCCAGCTATGACCTAATGAAGAAGGTGTCAGGCGGGAAAGACCCGCTGGCAGAGCGACATGATGGTATGACAGGTGAAGTTCAGCTCATACACGCCGAAACAATTAGCTTTGGCACGAGGAGCTACGAGCTGATTACTCAAAAATGAAGCCCTTAAAGGAATATTTAAGACTATATCTGGTGCTTGAGACGTCTATGCTGAAACTGCCGCTTGAAGACTTTATAGGTCAAGCGGTGGACGGGGGCGTTACGGCTATCCAGTTACGCGACAAAGGAGCAACTGCAAACGAGCGTTTAGCAACTGCGAACAAGCTCAAACGCATAATTGCCGATAAGGACGTGCTCTTTATAGTGAACGATGACCCCGATTTAGCACGGGCGGTTGGTGCGCACGGCGTTCATCTAGGACCAACCGATATGCCGCCTGATAAAGTCAGGCTTATGTTCCCCGAACTAATCATAGGCTGTTCTTGCAATGATTTCGCCGATACTGTTATTATTAAAAGTGCTGGTGTACACTATGCGGGGATTGGTCCCGTGTTCCTGACAATCACTAAAACAGATGCTCGCCCAGTGATAGGCGTTGACGGGATGCATAAGCTGGCGGAAATTTTGCCTGTGCCTTCTGTGGCAATTGGCGGTATTACAGAGAATAATGTTGGCAGAATGATGTTTAGTGCCAATGCTGGCGTTGCAGTGGCATCAGCCCTATGTAAAGCTGAAAATCCGCAAGGTATCGCCGCCAAAATTCGCGCATCTGTTGATAAATATAGACCATTACCAGAGCTATCAGAATTGCAAGCATAGTCTGCTATGAAAGAGTTTCAATTTATAGAAGAGCTGAAAGCAGTATCCTCCACTAATATTTCTAACAAAGCATACGGTATAGGCGATGATGCCGCACTCCTTGACAGTAAAACTTTAATTGCCACAGATATGATGACAGAAGGTATTCACTTCCACCCATCAGAGCCTATTAACAGCGTGATAGATAGACTATTCATCTCAAATATCAGCGATATAGCGGCTATGGGGGGACAAGCTAGTGGCTACAAAGCACTATTATGTGTATCAATACCACCAAGCTACGATAAAAAGGCACTACTAGCGACTATCACAAGCGCAAGCCTCAAATACAATGTCAGTTTAATAGGCGGGGACACTACATCTAGCACCAACGGGGCGGTATTCTCTCTAACAATTATAGGTAAGCGAGGCAGACATATATTAACACGCAGCAATGCGCTCGCAGGCGACATTGTCTATGTATCGCGGAAGCTTGGAGCAAGTAGGTATTATCTAGAACACAACACTATTCATAATGTTTTGCACGAGGCGGCGTTGGGTGAACTGCTTGGCAGGCTAGATGGCGTAGGTGCTTGCACGGATGTGTCAGATGGGCTGGGGCGCGACCTTGCCAACATAGCAAGGGCAAGTGACGTTATGGTAGAGCTAGACGGACAGCTATTACCCATTGCAGATGAGTTGGCACAACTGAAAGCCCCTAATATAGCCGAATATGCACTTTCATCTGGAGAGGAATATGCATTGGTGTGGACTGTCCGCCCCGATAGAGCGGCGCACACAGAGAAAACAATCTCCAAAAAGCTGAATAGAAAAGTTCACAGGATAGGCGTAGTCTGTAAAAACAAGAACTGGGGCTGCTACTTAAACACTAATGGCAAATTAAAGGATATAGTGATGCTAGGGTATGAACATGAGTAAATTAAACAACACCAAACTCGTGCCTACGGCATCTCTCCGCATTCTTAACTTCGGCATCGTAGCAGAAACGTATTGCATTTTCAAGATATATCAATGTAGTATAAGCAATGCACATTCACCATATAGGATATCTTGTAAAGGATATTGGCGCGGCAGAGGCTGAGTTCACACATCTTGGTTATATACCGGAGGATTCTCGCACTTGCGACAATGCTAGAGGTGTGGAAATATCCTTTTGGCTCAAAGATGGCATTCGTGTGGAACTTATATCTCCCGTATCTGAAAGCTCACCCATATTTGGACTCTTGAAAAAATATAAAAACACCCCATATCATATCTGCTATGAGACTAACAATTTGTCCAGCAAAATTAAAGAGCTATGCCAACTGGGGGAGGGGGGGGGGGGGGGCGAGCTTCTTTTTAAAAAACCCAGAGAAAGCTTTTTCCGTCGTTTGAGGCGGGCTTCCATCCTAAAGAATTCCAATTTTTGGGTGGTTTGACTTGGTTTAAATGGGAATTTGACCTTT
>BNUJ01000063.1 GCA_025997275.1 Deferribacterales bacterium | reverse complement strand
TGCAACTTATTACGTAATATCGTAGGATTGAACCAGCGTTATAAGGGAGGGTGTATTATGGCGGACAATATCAACAAGAAACGCATTTTAGAAGAGTTCTATGAGCTAGTGCGTATGCCCTGTAATACTAAAGATGAACGCCAAATCGTTGATTTGATGCAAAAACGACTGAAAGAGCTAGGTGCAGCTGAGATTGTAGAAGACGACGCTGGGAATAAAATCGGTGGCAATGCGGGCAATACGTTTGCATACTTTAAGGGGACGTTGCCTAACGTGCCGTGTATAATGTTAAATGCCCATGTGGACTGCGTAAAGCCTTGTGTAGGGATTGAACCTGTTCTGGTGGACGGCGTTATTCGTTCCAAAGGGGATACCATACTAGGTGCTGATGACAAGGTAGGTGTGGTAGCGATATTGGAAACTATGCGAGTTCTTAGGGAAAAGAACATTCCGCACGGCGATATACAGGTGGTATTTACGGTAGCAGAGGAGGGCGGTGTCTATGGCTCTCGCAATATGAACCCCGACTACTTGAAAGCTAAATATGGCTATGCTATGGATGGACCTGGGCACCCAGGCAGGGTTATTTTATCAGCACCCGGACAGTTCAAGATATTCGCTGAGTTCAAGGGGAAGAAATCACACGCTGGCATATCCCCAGAGCTAGGCTTAAATGCAATCGTTATCGCAGCAAAGGCTATAGCACAGGTGCCCGATGGGCGTATAGATAATGAAACTACGTGTAATGTAGGTATGATACAGGCAGGGGAATCAACTAATATCGTGCCTGATAGGTGTCTTGTAACCAGCGAGGTTCGCAGCAGGGACTACGAAAAACTAGAAAAACTGCGCGATAAAATTATTGACACATTCAAACGTGTTGCCAAAGAGAACAATAGCGATGTTGAAATCAAAACAGATAGGGCTTATGCACCATTCAAGCTAAAAGAAACTGATGAAGTAATTAGGGTTGCATTAGAGGCGGCTAGAAATATCGGGTTAGATGATGTTGGCGTTGAGGACGGCGGAGGGGGTAGCGATGCCAACCATATCAATGGCTTTGGCATACCTGTGCCAGCTATGGCTTGCGGTATATTTGGCGCACACACCCTTGAAGAATATACACCTGAATCTGAACTTTACGAAACAGCCGAATGGTGTGTAGAGATTGTAAAAGTAGTGGCTAAAGGAAACTAGTTTGATTTTTTTTGATGATATAAAAATTTGGAGGATTCTATGTTGACAGGAACATCTGCAATTGTGTTCGGTGTCGTTGTTATTTGTGTGGCTGCAGTCTTGTTGGTAAAACAATACGAAACAAGACTTGTGCTTATAGCTGCAGGGCTTCTTATGGCTCTAGTTGCGTTTTCTCCGCTGAAAGCGTTTAGCGGATTCACATCCAATATGACGAGCGGTGGGCTTATTCAGAGCATCTGTTCATCTATGGGCTTTGCGTTTGTTTTGCAGCTCACAGAATGCGACAAACATCTGATTTATGCGTTAGCTAATGGATTAAAACGGGTGCGATTTATCATTATCCCCGGTGCTGCTCTTATAACGTTCCTAATTAACATCTCTATCACCAGTGCCGCAGGTTGTGCTGCCGCTGTGGGCGTGGTGTTAATCCCTCTGTTAATCTCTCAGGGTGTTGCTCCTGCACTAGCTGCATCTGCCATAATGCTTGGCACATTCGGTTCTACGCTTGGACCTGGCAACCCGCACAACGTTATGGTGGCTGATATAGCGAAGATTTCTGTTACCGATGTAATTTCCACCCATGCGGTAGCCAGCTTTGCTTGCCTAGCGGCAGGTGTTGCAGCACTGTTGCTTGTCGGTAGGTTTCGCAAGGAGACTAGTGGTTTTACTAGCCCTGACTGGACTTTTGACGGCAACTTTAATATAAAGCCTTGGCTGTCAATACTTCCGCTAGTTCCTGTAATAATACTTGTAATATTCAATCAAAATGGGGTTCGTGTAGCTCTGCCTTGGGCTAAACAGATTGGCGTTCCGCATGCGATGCTAGTTGGTTCTTTCCTATGTATAGCACTTTCTGGGGCGAACTTTCAGACTGCTACTAAGAAATTCTTTGAAGGCATGGGCAAAGGCTATGCTGACATTATGGGTATAATCATAGCATCAGGCGTATTTATACAAGGTATGACAGCACTTGGTATGATAGATGCGTTTATTAACCTGCTGAAAAGCTCTGCCGATATAGCAAGAATTGCTGCTGCTTATGGTCCGTTTGTGCTGGCAGTACTATCAGGCTCAGGCGATGCTGCAACGCTTGCTTTCAACCAAGCGGTTACTCCGCAGGCGGCTGCAATAGGGATAGCTCCGTCAGATTTAGGTTTCTTGGCATCTCTAACAGGTTCGCTGGGACGCACTATGTCGCCTATAGCAGGTGCTGCCATTATCTGTGCAGGGCTAGCTAAGGTTACCCCGTTTGATATGGCTAAGCGTAATGTATTTGGTATGCTATCAGCTTCTGTAGTTGCTCTAGTGGTGCTGATGTACCTGTAGCGCAAAGCGTTTAGGGAGGTGTATGTGGCTGACTATATAAGTAATAAAGCTAATGAACTGAAAAAGTCTATCATTGGTTGGCGGCGTGACTTGCACAAGCATCCAGAACCGGGCTGGACCGAGTTCCGCACGGCTGCTAATGCTATTAAACGCTTGAAGGAGCTTGGCTACACTATCAAGATGGGCACAGATGTCATTGCAAAGAACTTTATGATGGGTCTGCCGAAACCTGCCCAGCTGGAAGAGGCTCAGGCGCGTGCTATATCGCAAGGGGCGGATGAACAGCTAGTTAAGGCTATGACGGGTGGACTGACTGGGTTCACAGCAGAGATGAAGTTCTCTGATGATAGCACTAAGTTTGGGCTGCGTTTTGATATGGACTCTAACGACCTAACGGAATGTAATGAGTTCACCCATAGACCTGTCAAGGAGGGTTTTGCCTCTATAAATACAGGAGCAACGCACGCCTGCGGTCACGATGCACACGTGGCTGTGGGCGTCCATACAGCTGAAATTGTTGCTGGTATGAAAGACAAGCTGAAAGGCACTGTCCGTTTTATATTCCAACCTGCGGAAGAGGGTCTTCGCGGGGCTGGACCTATGGTGGCGGCTGGAGTCACTAAAGACTTGAACTATATACTGGGCATGCACGTGAGCTTTCAGGCTAATGCAAATGGCAAGCTAGTATGTGGCGGAAAGGGCTTTCTAGCATCTACTAAATGGGATGTTACTTTCAAGGGACAGTCCGCACACGCTGGAGCTGCTCCGCAGGATGGGCATAATGCTCTATTAGCGGCGGCGGCGGCGACACTCAATATGCACGCCATCTCTAGGCACTCAGGTGGCGTGACACGTATAAACGTTGGCAAGATGATTGCTGGTGAGGGGCGTAACGTGGTGCCACCCAATGCATTGCTAGTTATGGAGACACGCGGAGAGACCAGCGAACTGAATAGCTATATGGTGAAAGAGTCTGAACGTATAGTGAAGGCTGCAGCTGATATGTATGCTTGTACTCACTCCATAGAGGTGACAGGTGGCTCTGAAAGCGGACAAAGCGATGAAAAGATGATAGATATAGTTGAAAAGGCTGCTAAAGAGATACCCTACTATACCGACATCACGCGTTTGGCGAATTTCGGTGCTGGCGAGGACTATGCCACTATGATGAGTAGCGTTCAGGAGGCTGGCGGAATAGGCACTTATGTGCAAGTAGGGATTGACAGAACTGCGGGACATCACGATGCTAAGTTTGACATCAACGAAGACGGATTAGTGCCCGCAACTGAGCTAATGGCGCGCAGTGTCTATAATGTATTGAAGAGATAGTTTAGGAGTTTTAGAGATGAACGATTTAGATTTGCTTATAACTTGGTTTGCAACTCTTGATAAAATCGGCGCAAATGAAGACGGCAGTTTCTCACGGCTAGGATACACCGATACCGAAGACGCTATGATAGCCACAGTATTAGGCTTTTCGGAACTGTTAGGTTTCGGTTGCTATACCGATGAGGTGGGCAATACGTTCATATACGATAAGGCTTTAGGGGACAACAGTAAGGTGGAACGAACCCTTATCGCCTCCCATGTTGACTCTGTTGTCTCTGGTGGCAAATACGACGGAGTCGCAGGGGTGCTTGCTGGGCTAATAGTGCTAAAACGCATTAAAGAACAGGGATTGAATATACCTGTCCACGTGGGTATCTTCCGAATGGAGGAGTCTAGCGTGTTTGGCATAGCTACCACTGGTAGCAAGCTGGTAAGCGGACAGATTACTGAAGCTACTCTGAAAAACGCAAAGGAGCAAAACGGCGTTTCGTTATATGATAGGATTAAGGAGTGTGGTTTCAACCCTAACCCGCCTAAAATAACAGGCTTAAAACAATACTTGGAGCTACATATAGAGCAGGGACGCGTGTTGGAGTCTAAAGGGTTAAAGCTGGGCGTTGTTTCTAGCATTGCAGCACCGGTGCGTATGTGGGTGAAGTTCACGGGCAAGCAAGACCATTCGGGTGCAACGCCTATGGACATCAGAAAAGACTCGCTGGTAGCAGCTGCAGAGCTTGTTATTCACGTGGAGCAGGCGGCAACTAACGAGTTGAATAACGCTAGCGTAGGGACTACTGGCATTATCCGCAATACACCGAATGTGTTTAATGTAGTGCCTGGGGAGACCACTCTGGGACTTGATATACGTGGCATAGACAAGGCAAGCAGGCAGCGTGTATTAGAGAGCGTGGAGTTAAAGGCAAAACAGCTCGCCGAAAAGCGTGGGTTAGAGCTAGATATAAACAAGGTGTCATCGTCTGACCCTGTGAAGCTGTCAACCGACCTGCAAAACAAACTATCGGCGGCGGCTAATAAGCTCAACATAGAGCATATTGTTATGCCTAGCGGTGCGGGGCATGATGCGATGAACTTTGTAGATATATGCCCAGTAGGGATGCTATTTATCCCCTGTGTGGATGGTATCAGCCATAACAAGCTAGAATCCGCTAGCATAGCAGACATCGTGGCGGGTTGCGACGTGCTGATGGAGTACTTGAAAAGCAATTAGCGAATTAGTTTATAATACAATACCGAGCTTATTCATAATCGCGCCACCCCCGTGAACAGATTATGACACGTTTTCTTGTTTTATGCTATACTTGTCAGTGTAATGAATAGGTTGCTATTGCAAATTAGGTCTCTATCGCTGACGTTCCCGCATAAAGACTGCTTTACAAGTTTCTCCACATCAGTGTATGACGGGGCACGGATAGCCGTCATCGGCGACAATGGCAGTGGCAAAACGAGTCTGCTAAAAATACTGACTGAGGCGGCGAGTGAACCAAGCTATACAAAAGATATAGTTTATTGTGATGGCGCAACTATCGCCTACGTGCCACAGACCATAGCAGACTATCCGCAACTCAGCGGTGGAGAACGATTTAACGAAGCACTATCCGTTGCGCTTGCTAAAAATCCCGATTTACTAATACTAGACGAGCCTACCAACCACCTAGACGCTGCCAATAGGCAAACGTTGACACGCCTATTAGACAATTTCAGCGGAGCTATCATAGCTGCTTCGCACGATACTGCACTAATCAACAAACTGTTTAGCACTCTATGGCATATTTACAATTCCAAAATTATCATATTTAACGGCACTTATGCAGAATATCGCAAAGATTTAGAACAGAAACGCACCGCCCTCATGCGTGAGGTGTCTGCAATAAAACGTGAAAAGAAACAACTGCACGACGATTTAATGCGCGAGCAGGAGCGGGCAAGCAAACGCAAACAAGCTGGGTTAAAGAAATATGAGAATAAACGTATACTGCTGGCAAAGCTACACGCAATGCAGGACAGTGGCGAGCGCACAAGTGGCAAAAAGCGTTCACATTTATCAGACGACAAACAGCTGTTAGAGGAACGGCTCAGCGAGCTATACACCCCAGAAGTTGTCAAACCTAAGTTCCGATTTACCCATGCGAGCAATAGCAAACAGGCTATTTTACAGATTACTAACGGGACTGTCTCCTACGAAAGCGGTTTTAGCATTGACAATATCAACATCACGCTTGGGGCAACGAGCAGGCTGGCACTAACAGGAACAAACGGCAGTGGCAAGAGCACCATAATACGTGCCATTTTGCAGGAGTCTGGAATTAAACGCACGGGTAGCTGGTTCAGCCCAGAGCGTAAATACATCGGCTACTTAGACCAACACTATGCACACCTTAATGATGAACTGACTGTGCTAGAGAGTGCCAAGCAGGTGGCAAATATACCAACAGCGGAGCTACGCTCTCATCTAAACAGCTTTTTATTCAGAAAGAATGAGGAGGTGAACGCAAAAGTATCTTCGCTATCGGGCGGAGAGAGGGTGCGACTAACGCTGGCACTAATCACGCTAGACACGCCATCGCTCTTGATATTAGATGAAATTACTAATAATATTGACCTTGCGACACGAGAGCATATCGCGCAAGTATTGTTAGAATATACGGGCGCACTCCTAGTCGTATCTCACGATAAGGAGTTTTTGCACACCATAAAAGTATCGGACAGCTGGACTATTCAGTGAATTTTGCTAAAGTAGCGTTCAGCAAAGTCAGCGAGGAGCATATATGAAATCGGAACTCACAAAAATCCCTGGCATCGGGAAGAATATGGCAGAGCATCTGACAAAGGCGGGCTTTCCTACGATAGAGTCGCTAAAGGGCAAAAAAGCTGACGACGTTTACGCCGCTGACTGCATCGCACAAAATAGCACCCTTGATAGGTGCGTCCTTTACTGCTACCGGCTGGCGGTGTATTACGCCGACCATGATGGGCAACTGCCAGAGAACAAATTAAACTGGTACGATTGGAAAGATTGATTTAAGCAACCTAGTCTGATAAACTCGCTATTCAGCAAGTTTTGCAAGAGCCGGGCGTAGTTTGCTGGCAATAGTTGCCGCTACAACTAGCTTCAACACATCAAACGGTATAAACATGAGCACACTCTTAAACGAGTTAAGGAGCGTCACCGCCTTGCCCTGAGCGTAGTTCAGGCTGAGCCAGAGACCGACTATTCCTATGACATATAGCACCACAAGGGCAACCGAACCGCCAAGTATATTACGCCAGAAACTAGGCTTGCCTCTAGCAGATATTAGCCCGTTTGGAATAGAGGAAAACATATAGCCGAGCAAAAAGCCGAATGACGGTTGCAGGATATACGCAGGACCACCACCAGTAGCAAAGACAGGCACACCCACTAAACCAAGTGCTATGTATAGAGCAAACGCAGCAACGGAGAGCTGTGCACCGACTAACATTGGCACAAAGAACACCGAAAACACCGCAAGCGTAAGGGGCATTACAGGAAAAGGTATTCTAATAAACCCACTCACCGTTATAAATGCCGTAAGGACGCCAATAGTAGCTATCTTGTTGTATTTCATAGAACCCCCATATAGACAAACAATAATACCTGTGTAATAATAACAAGTCTTTATAGACTTGTCAACCTAAAATATATAAAGTTAGGTTGACAATATTATGGGTGGTTAATGAATAGTAGCAGAGATAAAATTATAGGGCTTTTACGTAAGGCGGGTAGCAAAAATAATGGCTGGGTGTCTGGCGAAGAGATTGCCCGCGAACTGCATATCAGCCGAAACGCTGTCTCAAAAAATATCAATGGACTGCGGCAGGCTGACTATCTGATAGAGTCAATTGTAGGTTGCGGCTACAAGCTAGTAATTGAATCTGACAGCGTTGACATAGCTGTTATAAAGTCGCAGTTAAAAACTAAAATTATCGGACGTTCTGATTGGGTTTGGTTTGAAGAAACACCATCCACCAATAGAGAGGCAATCATACTGGGTGCTGATAGTGTCCGAGATGGTGCAGTTATTATAGCGACTAAACAGGTAGCTGGGCGCGGACGCAGAGGACACAGCTGGTTCTCTGCGCCGCGAAGCCTACAACTGTCAGTGTTGTTGGAACCTCACGTTGAAATAAACGAGCAAAAACTCACCCATTGGGCGATGAACGCCCTAAATGACACCATAGCGCACTTTACAGGCATATCAGCCAAGCTAAAAGAACCTAATGATGTGCTACTGAATAACAAAAAGGTAGCAGGCGTATTGGTAGACACGCTGACGAGTGGCGGAGAAACAAGCTGGTTTGTAGTGGGTATAGGCTGCAACGTCAACGTTGCCAAGTCAGAATTCCCCGCAGATATTGCGGAACACGCCACATCAATATTTGCCGAATGCGGACGAATACTATCCCGTAATGATTTATATGCACATCTGATTAACAAATTGGACTACTACGTTTATCCCGCTTAGCTATACCAATAAACTCCGCCACGTCTGACATGGCGGAATACTATAACGAAAAGATTTGTCAAAATATCCTATGCTTTATTGTTGACAATATAACCTCTGTTATAATATAGTCTGAATAAATGTAAATACGAGAGGCAAGATATGTTTTTGCGTAGAATGCTGGCACTGCTTATTCCGTTTTCTCTTGCGCGCCGCATAGTGCGTGAGGGGCGCGTGATTGAATACTTTAAGTGGTTCTTTGATAAACGTAATAGAGCACGGGGGGGGGGGGGGGGGGGGGTTGCCCAAAAATGTGGAGATTTGTTTGACACATAGAGATAAAAACAGCAAAAAAAAACGAGGGGGGGGTGTACCTCTGTTGAGGGGGTTTGTGAGTGTTCAC
>BNUJ01000062.1 GCA_025997275.1 Deferribacterales bacterium | reverse complement strand
TGTATTTAGCACACCTAAAACGTGTAGAGGATATAATATTAGGGTTAGCTAGTAATGCAACGGTTGAGACACTCACAAAGGGGCTAATGGAGCAGGTTGGCAGGGCGATAGAGCCGATGTCGTGGCTTATGAGGCGGTTTCTTTTTGCTCTGCTATTCCTGTTATGTGCCCGCACGTCTTATGCCGATATATATGTCGTTCAATCGGGCGATACGCTATCCGCCGTGCTTGCCAATACATTTACCCAGCAGGAGTCTGCACAGATATATAGCGAGCTTAAGGCTAAACTTGGTTCTTTTGTGTTGCGCGCTGGTACGGAGGTTGAGGTCGGACGTGATTATTATCTGCTCCCGCTTGGCACTAATAAGGCTGTCCGTATCACTAAAGAAAACGCTGCTCCGCATGTTGCTGTTATAGAATATGAAACTGATATTTTAACGACAATGGTTTCAGGCATCATATATGCTAATCTATTTACTACCGTTAAAGAGCTTGGAGAGACAGAAGAGCTTGCCGCCCAGCTTGCCCGAATATACGAATGGGAGTTTGACTTTTTTAAGGATATACACCCAGGTGACAGCTTTGAGGCTTTGGTTGAGAAGCGTTTTGTAAATGGCAAGTTTATAGGATACGGCAGGATTTTATCAGCTAATTTTTCCACGCGTGGCAAAGAGCACAGGGCTTACTATTTTGCTACAGACGGCAAATATGGATATTATGACAATGCGGGCACATAACAGGAATAGCAGAGCAAAAAGAAACCGCCTCATAAGCCACGAGCATATAATATTTTATAAAGAATTGCAAGCTGAAATAATCTGTGCTATATTGTTTTTATGAGTCATAGCCTTGTAAATATCTTTGCTAAACGCTTTTTGTTGGCACGCAAGCACAACAGGCTGCTGTCGTTCCTATCTGTCACTTCTACTATCGGCGTTATGCTGGGGGTAGCCTCGCTTATAGTTGTAATCAGCGTTATGGATGGTTTCACTGACAATCTCAAAAAGAAATTTTTAGGTGCAAACCCACATATAATAATATACAAAATGGATGCGACCCCCATTGACGACTGGCAGCAGTGGGTGGAGCTAGTTAAAAAGCTGCCGGACGTAACGTCTGCCTCGCCACTGATATTAGCCCCTGCAATGCTAGCTAATGACCGCAACGTATCGGGCGTTATGGTGCGCGGTATAGACGCCAGTGATGCAAGCGGGTTAGATAAGATTATTGTTTCGGGCACTCTTAAAGATTTACATAAAAACACCCCTGACGATAAACCGAGTATTTTATTAGGTAAAGAGGTAGCTTTCTCTATGGGCGTGGCTATCGGGGAAGATATAACTATCGTCAGCCCTGCCATGACGCGCGGAGCATTCGGTATGATGCCTAAAATGCGCTTATTTCGCTATATAGGCTTTTTTGATACGGGGCTATACGAGCACAACCGCACACTTGTGTATGCTAATTTAGAACGAGCGCAAGAGTTTTTTGCCACAGGGGATACCATAAACGCTATCACCGTATATGTAGCCAATTCAGACAAAGCGAACGAACTAGCGGTCAGCATACAAGATAAACTTAATGACGAGATTATAGATGCACCCGTAGGCAAGAAATTCTGGGCGCGTGATTGGATGAGTATGAATGCAAACCTGTTTGCTTCGCTTAAACTGGAACAATACGCCCTATTTGTAATACTAACACTCATTATAATAGTAGCCTCGTTCACGATAGTCAGTATGATAACCGTTACGGTGAAGGACAAACGCAAAGAGATAGCTATTATGCGCGCTATGGGTGCATCAGAGAGCTTTATCGTTGGTATATTTATTAGACAAGGGGCATATATCGGACTGTTAGGCACTATTTTAGGCAACTTGCTCGCTATTATTATCAGCTTTATATTACAAAACTTTAGAATTGTTGATTTGCCTAGGGAAATTTACTTTTCTGACACTATCCCTATCAGGCTATCGCCTGCAGTGTTTATTGCGGTGACTATCTGTGCTGTGCTAATTACATTTTTAGCATCAATACTGCCCGCAAGACTTACAGCTAGAACAAGCCCGATAGAGGCTATCAGGAATGAATGAGGCTATCTGATGATAAAACTATCTAATATAACTAAATCGTTTGAGACACCAGCGGGGATGCTTACGGTGCTGAACGACCTGTCGCTTAATATTGAAGCGGGCAAAGTTCATGCCGTGACAGGGCAATCGGGTGCTGGAAAGTCAACCCTGCTACACATCATCGGCGGGCTTGACATGCCTACATCAGGCAAGGTGCTGTTCAACGGAGACGATGTTTATGCTATGAACGGACCAGCCCTTGATAAGTATAGAAATAAAAATATAGGTTTCATCTTTCAGTTTCACTATCTGCTAGACGATTTCAGCGCACTAGAAAATGTGACTATGCCTGCACTGCTTGCTGGCAAACCGACAGACGTTGCGCACCGGCGAGCGGAGGAATTGCTCGTCCGTATTGGCTTACAAGATAGGCTAGCTCACTACCCAAAAGAACTATCAGGCGGAGAGCAGCAACGTGTAGCTGTTGCGCGAGCAATAATGAATGAACCCTCGCTGATACTAGCCGATGAGCCAACTGGCAACCTTGACCGTGCGGCAAGCGAGGTGGTGCAAGAGTTGTTATTCAGCCTAAAAGCCCCATCGGTCGCTGTTATAATAGTAACACATGCTCCAAACATTGCTCGTCTTTGTGATACGGAGATAAAGCTAGAAAAGGCATAGAATAGATACAGGTGAGAAATTATCCCCACTTCCATAAGCTAGTTATTGATAGTTGCGTTTCTTCTTCGGCTGTTTTGTTAAAGGCGTTGAGCGTGTCCATTGACGACTTGCCCATGCTAGCCTTGCGTCCCATACTGCGCACACGAGCAATAGCATCAGTAATCCGAGCATAAGCAACCCTCGCTTGTGCTGCACTGCCTATTGATATATCGTTTAACTCTAGCCCTGCCGTATCAAGCCTGCCTATAGCACTGCGCGTCTGGGCGGGATAGCCCGCTCCAACTGAGTTTCGCATAGAACCATCCACAACATTTATATATACATCTTTATTAACATTACCAGACTACCTTGAACTTCATAACAGAAAGCTATCTATACCCAAAGAAACAGTGCCTGACGCCCACCGCCAACTACCAGCTAAAGCGCAACTCAAAGACTACTGCTATCTGGAAAGTTCGGCTAAACTGCGTAATGACTGGACTATACAAAAAAAAACGGACACTTCTTTCAAATACCCTCCAAGTCTGTTCACGCCCCTAGAGTTAACAAAGTTCTCGTCCGCGAATTCATTGATAAATCATTCACTATATTCTACAACGGAAAACAGCATACCTTTAACACCTAAATAGGGGCATTTTAACTGTGGCATTACAGAGAAAAACTCTTTTGCTTCCCCTGATATTTACCGCTCCCAAGTTGTATAGTCTCCCCCAAAAGGAGGAGGAAAACTTGACTATTTCCCTTTTTTATTATATTACTTAGGTTATGCCAAACGAGGAGAAACCCATAACTTTTTAGAGTTAACGGCGAGGACAAGGCAGCTTTATCTGGTGCGATGGAGCGGGCTATAGGGGTATGTGTAGAGCGTGGGGGACGGGGAGTAATGAATACATCTAAAGAATCTATTGCTAGCCAGACGGCTAAAATGCTGTTAGAGGTGGAGGCTGTTCACTTTTACGATGAGAAGCCGTTTATTCTGACATCAGGCAAGGCAAGCCCTGTGTATATTGATTGCAGGAAACTTATATCATACCCGCGTTTAAGACAAACTTTAATGGACTTTGCCGCTGAAACCATATACCGTGAGGTAGGCTATGAGTCTATAGACGTTGTGGCTGGCGGAGAGACTGCCGGTATTCCATTCGCCGCTTGGCTGTCTGACAGGCTAATGTTGCCGATGCAGTATATACGTAAGAAACCCAAAGGTTTCGGTCGCAATGCGCAGATAGAGGGCAATGTCATAGAAGCTGCCAGAACGCTATTAGTTGAGGATTTAGCTACTGACGGCGGTAGCAAGGTTGGTTTCTGTAATGCTATTCGCTCGTCAGGGTCTGTAGTAGAACATTGCTTTGTGGTATTTTTCTATAACATATTCCCCGAAAGTAGCAAAATATTGAGCGATTTAGGCGTTCAGTTGCACTATTTGACCACGTGGCAAGATGTGTTAGCGGTGGCAAAAGCAAGCGGGCATTTTGCGCCTAAAATAATGAGTGAGGTGGAGAGCTTTTTAGCAGCACCAGTTGAATGGTCTAAAACTCACGGCGGTGTTTAATGAAACTAATCGTTGCGGCAGACTTTCAGACGGGCAAAGAGGCGATTAAACTAGCTGACGAGCTGGCGGGCTTGCCTGTGTGGTTCAAGGTAGGATTAGAGCTATTCACCTCAGAGGGTCCCGCACTGGTAAGGGAATTGCGAACACGCGATATAAATGTGTTTTTAGACCTAAAATTTCACGATATACCGAATACTGTCAGGGGGGCAGTTCTGTCCGCCTGTGAGTTGAACGTTCAAATGCTGACAATACATATATCAGGCGGACAGGAGATGTGCAGGGTGGCGGCACTGACAGGAGCGGAATTCGCCAAGCGGCATAGCGAAGTCGCCCCGCTGATTATGGGGGTAAGCGTTCTGACAAGTGAGCCTAGCACGCCTAACGAGACAACAAAATTGGTTGCTAGCCGCGCTGACATAGCAAAAGGTAGCGGACTTGACGGCATTATCTGCTCTGGGCTAGAGGTGGCTAGCGTAAAGACTAGATACTGTGATTTGTTATGCGTTTGTCCGGGTGTTCGTTTTGCTGACAACAGCACCGATGACCAAGCACGGATAGTCACGCCTCAACAGGCACTAACAAACGGAGCAGATTTTATCGTGGTCGGACGACCAATCACAAAGGCTGAAAACAGACGCAAAGAGACTGAACGTTTCCTAACAGCCATACAATAAGCCCCCCCTCCCCTCCCCTTTTTTATCCCCTCTGCACATGCCTATACAGAGGGGGTAATGACAAGCTGTTAAAAAATATCTGAACTTTTTTACCTGCCGCTTGTCTTGCAGGTGGAGGCAAAATTATGCTACAAGAACGTAATGCACTAGATGAACGATTAGACAACTTGGAGCTGAACGATAGCTTGGGGCAGAACGCTAACACTAGTGAGAATATCAGCGATAGTAGCGAGCAGACGTTTTCAAGCAACGATTTAGCATTCTATATGAAACACATATCAGCCAACAGACCCCTGACTAAGGGTGAAGAACGGGAGTTGGGATTGAAAATACAAAACGGAGATGACGAGGCACTGAAAAAACTTATTAGTGCCAACCTAAAGTTTGTAGTGTCAATAGCCTATAAATTTAGAGGCTCTGGGTTGCCGATGCATGAACTTATAGGTTACGGCAATTTAGGCTTAATGGAAGCTGCACATAGATTTGACCCGCTTAGGGGCGTAAAGTTTATATCTTATGCCGTGTGGTGGATACGCCAATATATAATGCAAGGGGTAGCTGAACAAGCGGGCAACGTCCGTTTGCCCATAAAACAAGTTAGCAACTTGTTTAAGATAAACCGAACTAGCAATATGTTGTCAGTTAAGCATGGCAGAACGCCTGCTTTAGATGAAATCGCAAATGAGCTGAACATGCACGGTAGCGAGGTGACAGATATACTGCGCGCATCCAGACCAGCACTTTCGCTGTCTGCACCTATTAAAGACAGCAAAACTAGGACTTATGGCGATGAATTAGAAGCAGAAAATTCCAATGTGGAAGATATTGTTATTACTGCTGATGTAGAGCGCGCCGTGAACGATATGCTCGGCGACCTTGACGAGCGCGAAGCTAAGATAATAATGCTACGCTACGGGTTTAACGATGATAAGGAATACACGCTTGAAGATTTAGGCAGAGTTTTAGGCGTCAGCAGAGAACGTGTTCGCCAGCTAGAGGCACGTGCGCTAAATAAACTAAGGAAAAAGGCGGTAACGAAAGATTTAAGGGAATACCTTGCAAGCTAGCACATAACAGCAAACACTCACTTCATAATAGACTCCAACACGACTCCCCCTGCTGTATGGCAGGGGGAGTTCGTTTTATTGAGTAGGCTTAAACCTTTTTAATCTAAGTGCATTTGTCAGCACGGATACGGAGCTTAGACTCATAGCCGCCGCTGCAAATATAGGGTTTAGCAAGGGTCCTCCGAATAGATACAGCACCCCCGCTGCCAGCGGTATGCCCAACACGTTGTATCCGAACGCCCAGAACAAATTCTGCTTAATATTACGAATTGTCTTTTTGCTAAGCTCAATCGCAGTAGACACATCTACCAAGTCTGAACGCATTAACACAATATCTGCCGATTCCATCGCCACGTCAGTGCCAGAGCCGATTGCAATACCTACGTCAGCCTGTGCAAGTGCTGGCGCATCATTGATACCATCCCCTACCATAGCCACCTTGCGCCCATCCTGTTGCAACTTCCTTACCTCGTTAGATTTATCTTGTGGTAGCACCTCAGCAAGCACCCTATCAATACCTACTTGACGGGCAATTGCAGCGGCAGTTTTCTTGTTATCACCAGTAATCATCGCCACTTCAATACCCATATTGTGCAACCTAGCAATGGCGGCACGGCTACTCTGTTTCACCACATCGGCTACAGCGATAATGCCCGCAAGTTTGCCATCTATCGCTATATACATCGGTGTTTTACCGTCATCAGCCAATTTGTCAGACTCTGCCGCTAAAATGTCTAATGGTATATTCATTTCAGCCATCAGCTTGTAATTGCCCGCAAGGATAGTTCGCTCGCCTATAACGCCACTTATTCCACGTCCAGTAATAGCCCCAAAGTTGTCAACTTTTAAGAACGTCAATTCTTTAGCCTGTGCATCCCCCACTATAGCCTGCCCTAGCGGGTGTTCAGAACTTTTCTCGGCTGATGCGGCAAGTTGCAACAGTTCAAGCTCGCCAAGTCCGCCAGTCGTCAATATATCTGTCACTTTTGGCTTCCCTTCAGTAATGGTGCCCGTTTTATCAAATACTATCGTGTTTATTTTATGCGCTATTTCCAGTGCTTCGCCGCTTTTTATCAAAATGCCGTTCTCTGCGCCCTTGCCTGTGCCTACCATAATGGCAGTCGGCGTTGCAAGCCCCAGCGCACATGGACATGCAATAACTAATATAGATATAAAGATAGTGAGCGCAAATTCTAGGCTATGCCCACCCACGAAATACCACGCACTAGCAGCAACAACAGCTATGGCACAGACGATAGGCACAAAATATCCCGACACAACATCTGCCAGCTGCGCTATGGGAGCTTTTGAGCCTTGTGCATCCTCCACCAGCTTGATAATCTGCGCCAGTGCAGTTTCACTGCCTACTCGCTCAGCCTTAAACTGAATCGTTCCGTTGGTGTTGATTGATGCGGCATATACGTTGTCGCCCGTCTTTTTGTCCACAGGCATAGACTCACCCGTCAACATAGACTCGTCAATAGCAGTGTGCCCCTCTAACACTACACCATCTACAGGTATTTTAGAACCGGGTTTTACCACTATAACATCACCGATAACCACCTGTTCTATGGGAATTTCTTTCTCTACACCGTCTTGAATAACAAGCGCAACCTTGGGTGCAAGTCCCATCAGCTTTTTGATAGCATCGCTCGTACGTCCTTTAGATATTGCCTCTAAAGACTTGCCTAATAATATTAACGTGATTATAACGCCCGCAGTCTCAAAGTATAAAGATTCCACAGCCTTAAAGTTGCCGCCAATTATCCTAAATAGATTATACGTGCTATAGACAAGTGCCGCCGTAGTGCCTACTGCTATCAACGAGTCCATATTAGGGCTACACATAAACAACGCCTTAAATCCAACCGTATAGAACCTATACCCCGCTATAACAACAGGAACAACTAAAACAAACTCCAACAGCCCATAAATTAACGGATATTGCATAGGGTTGAGAGCCGCAGGAAATGGCAGATTTATGAAGATGAACATCGGCACCATAGCAATATATAAAAGCGGCAAGCTAAATACGGCAGAGATAGCCAGCTTTAGCTGTAACACTTTTATTTCGCGCTGTTTCCTGATTTTATCCTCATCGCTAGTGCCACCCTTCGGCACGTCAAGTGCTTTATAGCCCGCCTTTTCAACGGCTTGTTTAACAGCAGGTATAGAAACCGCCTCATCGTTATATTCTATAAACAACTTTTCCGTAGCAAGGTTCACGTTAGCCTTGCCGATACCTGCTAACTTGCCGACCACGCGCTCCACCCGCCGTGCACAGGCTGCACAAGTCATACCCCTAATATCTAATACGTGACTGCTCATTATAAATACACCTCCTGTATCATATCACAAAAATAATATACAACTTAAATATAGAGAAATTATGAGCTATTTTTCTCTTGACAATCTCCCCTTTTTCTGCTATAGTTCACGTACAATTTAGTTAAGCTATGAGGGAATCAGGCTGGTGGAAGTTCTTTATGTATATATGTTATGTATATATTTAGGGGGTATTCTATCAGCTTTTTTTTATTTGTTTAGTAGTTGCAGGGAGGCTTGGTTATGTCATTTAGTGTTTATACTAATACGGCGGCTGTGTTGGTGCAGGGAGGTATCAGCAGTAGTGCGAAGGCATTATCACATTCAATAGAGGGGTTATCTAGTGGGTTGCGTATAAACCATGCGTC
>BNUJ01000061.1 GCA_025997275.1 Deferribacterales bacterium | reverse complement strand
CAACAAACAACTTCAATATCTCCCTAAACTTCTCTTCCGAAATGTGGGCACGCTTCAAATACTTGTTTCCCATAATAACACCATAGCTTATATCAACTTTAAGTCAATCTAAACTAGGCTTGAACCAAACAAAATAATAACCAATGTTGATGTCCAGCCAGCAGTAGGATTGCCATAAACTAGGGTCGTTATCAGAGTTATTACAAGATATATGAAAGCGAACATAGATATTGCCACTCCACAAAAGGAAGCCACACGCAGAGGCAATATAGAGCTTGATAAAACGCCGTCAATGGCAAGGTGGACTCGTTTAATCAATGTATAACTGGCCTCACCAGCGACACGCGGTGCAACTTCATAAGGAATTGATATTTTCCTATAACCTATCCAGCTGAAAAGACCTTTGGTATAGCGACATAACTCACGTAGCTCACACAATGCGTTTATGCAACGTCTATCAAGCAATCTAAAGTCATAACTCCCCATATCTAACGGCTCATCTGCGATATTCTTTAGCACTTTATAGTATAAAACAGTTGCAATTTTTCTAAAAAAACTATCTGTATCCCTAGATATGCGCTCAGCATAGACATCCGCATAGCCAGATTCCCATAATTTTAGCATATCGGGGATTATCTCTGGCGGGTGTTGCAAGTCTGCGTCAATAGTGACAACCGCATCGCCTTTGGCGTAGTCAAAGCCCGCCAACAATGCTACCTCCTTGCCGAAGTTGCGGGATAGGCTCACGTAAGCCACTCTGTTATCTGTGGCTTGCAGCTCTCTAATGATGTTTGCCGTCTCATCAATGCTGCCATCGTTTATAAATAAGATTTCAAAATCATAACTAGCAGAAAGGGTGTTGATTGTAGCACAGAGCCGTTTATGGAACAGGCGAACTGCCTGCTCCTCATTATAGCAGGGGACCAATATGGTGATGAGTTTCATACATTACCATAGAATGAGGACTTGGAGTTGCTGGTGCAACGTACACGTTTTGGTTCAAGCGGTATGCTACTATCCAGCAAGGGGCTTCGTCTAGCAGAATAATTCATTGGACGATTATAATCATTTTATTAAAATAGTCAACACAAAATATGTTTGTGTAATTGCACAAGTTAAAATGAAAAACTTGACTATCTCTTGTTTTTATTATATTGTCGGTCTATGTCAGATACTGATACCAACAGAGAGTATAAGGATAGCGTATTTACCAAGCTATTCTCTGATAAAGAGAAGCTCATTGAGCTATATAATGCCATTGATGGTGTTACCTATACGTTGTCAGATGGCATTATAATAAACACCCTAGAGAATGTTTTGTTTATGGGCAGACGAAACGATATATCATTTACTATAGGGGATAAGCTAGTTGTTTTAATGGAACATCAATCAACTATAAACGATAATATGCCATTAAGGTTTTTAGAATATATAGCTCGTTTATATGAGGGTATAGTAGATGACGAGGCTGTATATAAGAGAAACAGGTTGACAATACCCCGTCCAGAGTTTATAGTGTTATATAATGGAGTGAACCCATTAAAAGCAGATGACTATTATATAAAGCTATCTGAGATGTTTGCAAAAGACGAAACACATAAAGACGTGCATAACTTTTTAGAGTTAGAAGCGAGAGTGTTGAATGTTAATAAGGGACATAACAGGCAGGTTTTGCAAGCAAGCGGAACGCTTGGGGACTATGCGGAGTTTGTAGAGGTAGTTAGGCAGGAGACAAAGGGGATAGATAGCGAGGATAAGGTAGCTTTAGCTGGTGCAATGGAGCGGGGTATATTGAAAGACTTTTTATATAGACACTCGCGGGAGGTAATGAATATGGGTATGTTGACATCAGAGTTTGACATTAACGTAGCTAAAAGGGTATGGCGTGAAGAGGCGTTTGACGAGGGTATGCTAATAGGTATGCAGGAGGGCGAGCGAACAAAGTCCCTTGAAACTGCTAGGAACTTTTTAGCACTTGGGATGCCTCTTGACACCATATCAAAGGGCACAGATCTTTCACTTGCCAAGCTAAAAGAGCTACAAAACGATATATCAGGGCTTTCAGCCTCCAATAATGAAGCTGTGGTATGAAAAGCAAAAGTAGCACTATACTAATAGCACTTGTCGTTACACTACTTTGCTACGTGGGGCATTCTCATTGGGGCTATTCTCAAAGTCGTTTGCAGATTGATGTTATAACGGAATCTGGCAATGCCACTATGGTTAGGGCGTATCGCCCGACCCGTGTCCCTGTGGTAGTCAGCAAGCATTCGGAAAATGATGCTTTTATATCATTAAACACTTATCGCAGCTGGCGTTCACCTATACCGAACATTTTAGCTGAAGTAGCTGGGAGTGGGCAGTTAGCCTTTGTGTTGAATGCGCCACTTGTAGCTCACAAGGGGGGGGGGCATGTTAAGGGGTTATCAATGGACTACGCTAGCTTTGCCATTGATGACAGACAGTTTATTAGTGGCTCTCAACGAGCAGAGGCAGATGCTCCGCTGAAATATGTCGTCAATGTAAAAGACGGCGACAAACTAAAACTAGATATTAAATACCGCAGACACGTATCTGCCGTGTATTACTGGCATTTTTTGGTTCAAAATATTCATAAATATATAGCAGTCTTTATCCTTGCCACACTTGTTGTTTATTTTTTTGGCAAATACGTGCCTGTTGCCAGAGCAGCTATTGGTGCTGTAGTTTCGCGCAGTATCGGCGGGTTTGATTTGCAGAGTGCTATTCAGAAACTCTGGCAGAATACGCCCTCTCTTTATATCAAGTCATTTCTTTTGCTGTTTATAGCGATAAATGTTGCTTTCAGCTACCATACTATTTATAATACGTTCGGACATCACGACTGGAATGCTATCTTGGGACAGCCAATCACTCACGGGCACGATATTGAACTAGGCAGATGGGCACTGTATCTAGTGCCGCAGTTCTTTTTAGACAACAGAATCCTGCCTATTATAACAAATATGCTTGCTTTTGCGGGTTTAGCTATTGCTCCTGTTGCGCTAGCAGTATATTGGAAACTGCATAAAACGCTATTTGCGTATTCAATATTCGGCTTGCCGCTGGTGTTATCGCCCTTTATAATGTCGTGGCTATGGTTTCGTTTCTCTGAAGTTGGTGCTTGCTGGGCACCGCTACTTGCCACGTTGGGACTTATTTTGTTTGATAAGGCGGATACTAAACGTAGCACCTCTGCTAAAACCAGCTACTTCATTGTCGCTATCCTAATAACCACACTTGCGTTAGGGACACATCAATCAACGATAGATATAATGGCAATTATGGTCTTTGGGCGCATAGCGATAGACTTGCTCTTGGGCATAGATGACGGTGTTATAGACTATATTTACAATAAACGTTTATCTGTCGTTGGTATAGTTGTTTCCGTTGCTATGTTTTTAATAGTGTCTAAAGCTATTGTTGTGCTCACTCATATAGCAAATGCAAGGACTATAATGGCAACCCCTAGCCAAATGTTATCTACGTTGTTCTATGTGTTCAGTCATATTGTCAACCTTTGGCACTATGAGGGGGTGTTTCTTCCAAGTATCACTGCTAGACTAGTGTGTGTAATGCTCATTTGTGTTGTTGTTAGGGTGTTTTTTGCTTATGGGTGGAGACGTTCGCTACTTGTTTTGCTATCTATAATATCGGCTATAGTATTCAGCCGGTTTACGGCTATCGCTGGTCCTGGGATAGAGACATTCATGACTAACACCATTACAATCACTCAGAGCAGGGTAGATTTCTTCGGCATAAGGTACCTGTTTGTCCTGCCTATTGCGCTCATATTCGTCCAGAATAGTCTAGCACTTAGGAATATTGCTATAGTTCTTACCGCTATTATCTTAAAGGTATTTATTATTCAAGATTTCTGGTCGCAAAATGTGTGGAAGCAAGGTTTTGAGTCTGAACAAATGCTCTGGAATAGAATGCTTACCCGTATAGAAAGTTCTGCTAACTATGAGCAGGGCAAGGGATATACTGTTGTGCTTTTAGGCAATATGCCATCACATCGCTACTATTACTACGGCGTTGACAATCAATATCCGAGACCGGCTATTATAGCTGAAGATGATGTGATGGCAAAGGATAGCTACTCCCCTAATGGAATACATAGCTTGGCATTTTATAGTGCGAATTATTTTATCAACGATACTTGTTTCTACGGCGATTACGGCAATGGAGAGGTGCGTTCTCAAAATAAACCAGCGTGTGTGGATGCACTGCTAACACTTGCGCCGGAGATAGAGCACATCAAGCCATACCCCGCACCCAATTCTGTAGTTGTGAAGGGCGACTTGATGCTCATTGCAACTGAGAGCTATGCCGTTGACTACGTGAAGGATATTATAAAAACAGCTAAAAAACGCTAGCTTGCAATATTATGCCACCTGTTGTAAGATAAGCGGATGGATGCTGATATTGTAATATCCCTTGTTTCTGACGCTTTGCAGACTGCTGTCGTCATTGCTATGCCTATGCTGATGTTTGGGCTTGTTGTAGGGCTTATCGTCAGCATATTTCAGGCTGTAACGCAGATACAGGAACAGACGCTATCTTTCATACCTAAAATACTTGCTATAATAATCAGCGTTACATTGCTGTTCCCGTGGATGTTGCAGCTTATTGTATCATACACAAGCTCGTTGCTGATAAACCTGAACTCTCTGATAGGCAAGGTGTGACAGGTGCGCAACCGTAATTTTTGTGCTGTTTTAGTTGCTATAGTCGCTTTATCGCCCGTTTCCTGTGGGCATAAGTTGCCTCCGCTACCTAAGAGCAATATTAAGGTGGCTCCACCTGCTATGCACTTATCAATAGCCCCAGACGGCGTTCACTTGGCAAACCCATCTTCAAATATTTCTGTGTGCGAACGTGCCAGCTACAGGGGGGAGGGCAGTTCTTTATCGTGGTATAAATCGCTTGCGAAGATTGCTGCGGGTGGTGAGTTTGTAGATAGCGATGTCCAAAGTGGTGTTAGGTATGTTTATAGGTGCAGGAACTTTGATGCACGATATAACGTCTATTCAGAAGAGAGCTTATACAATGTTGTCTTTAGCGGAACAGTCAAGGTGAACGGTGTTCAATATGAGCTAACAGACAAACAGATATGCGTATCGGTAGATGCGAGCATTTATAGCAAATATGTAAATATCACTATAAATGGGCAACTTGCGGGCAAATATTCTGAAACCAATAGATGTTTTGTGCTGCCGAATGTTGCGAATATACTGCTTGTAGCCGTCCCATATTCTGATAGCGATACCGCTGGTGTCGCTTGGTCGGCGACTATCGCCCGCGACTTGCGAACGTTGGTGCTCCCACCACAAAACATTCGCGTGCTACGCAACAAAGTTAGAACAACTGTCAGCTGGGACAGAGTGGCTGGAACGGGCACTACATACCGCATATATACTAAAGACAGGGTTATAAACACCACTGCAAGCATTATTAGCCTGAATCCTCCCCCTAACGAGTGTGTCAGTTTCAGTTTATCCAGTGTGCGTGGCGGGCGCGAATCCGAAAAGGTATCTGTGGAGTCCTGCCCATGAAGTTTATCAGATTTATCGGCGTGTTGGGATTATTCTTAGTCGGCGCATATACCGCACGCCTTGTCTATCGGGGCAATCCCGCAAAGCGCGGAGCAAAACTGGCTGCTCTGACGCATATTGCATCAGTTAGGATGATGAAACTCTTTAATGTTAAGATTAATGTTGTTGGGGACATCGCTTGTCTCACTGATGGAGCACCCTGCTTGTTGCTTGCCAACCACCAATCTTATATTGACATACTTTTTATCTCCTCAATACGACCGACACTTTTTCTATCGCATATAGGCATTCAGCGTGAGCCAGTAATAGGTACTTTAGCTGAGTGTGGCGGGACGTTGTTTGTGGATAATACTACTATTGCGCATGTGCGCCAAGAGATGGAACGATTTGCCACTATGCTGAAAGACGGCAATATGATAACGTTGTTTCCAGAGGGGCACACTTACAGTGGCGATAGGATTATGCCTTTCCACGCTTCATTTATAAATGCGGCAATTCTAGCGGACGGGGACGTGTTGCCGATTTGCATACACTATGACAGATATAACGGCGAACCTATTACTTTGGCAAATAGAGATAAAATTTGTTGTTATGGAGATATGCCGTTTTTGCCGCATATAGCAAATGTTTATAAAGAGATGAAAAGTGCTGAAATTACAATTACAATAGCCAGTCGCATAAAGACTGCGTATAAATCGCGCAAAGAGATTGCGGACGAGGCTAAAAATTGGATGACTAAAACATTTAAGCCGTATCGTTGAGACTAGAAAGTATTTTCCCCGCCTTGCGGGGGAAAGAAAATAAATTTAGACTAAGGAGTATATAAAGTGGATATAGAGAGCTGGGAGAATAGCCTAGTATTGTTAAAAGGTATCGTTGGCGATGGCGAGGTGCGCCAAACGCATGCATCGGTCGTGCTGATGCAAGATGAGTTTGTCTATAAAATCAAGAAACCTGTTGATTTTGGCTTTTTAGACTATCGCTCACTACAACAGCGCAGAACGTATTCTATCCTAGAAAAGGAGCTTAACGAACGCTATAGCGATGACGTGTATGTTGACGTGTTAAAGCTCGTTCCTGTTGCTGGCGGAGCTTACGCTCTAGTGCCTATTGCCAATACCGTGCCCGCAGTAGAATATGTATTGAAAATGCGGCGGGTAGCGGAAGATAAATTTCTGTCAACTCGCATAGATAGCACTACTGGCGAAGAGTTAAAACGTATCGGCGGAGAGGTAGCGAGACGTCTATCGGTAGCTAGCGTTGCGCCAGATGTGATAGAGGGGTTGCCGATATATGAATCTATAACATTTAATTGCAAGGAAAACTTCTCGCAGATTGCTGACACTGAGCCTAAACTGGGAGAAAAGCTTGTTGATGAACGTCTGCGATATATTGAGAAAGCTACAAACGACTTTTTAACCGCTAATAAAGACCTGTTTAATCGCAGATATACTGGAGGTTTCGTTAAAGATGGGCATGGAGATTTGCGCCTAGAACATATTTACATCGGCAATGACGGCAAAATTAGCTTGATAGACTGCATAGAGTTTAACACGCGCTTTCGCACTAATGATGTGACAGCTGAAGCGGCGTTTTTATCTATGGAGCTTGATTATGCAGGCAAAATAGGGCTATCCGATGCCTTTTTAGGTGGGTTCTTTGATTTCTATAACGATAAAGATTCTATTTCTCTGCTGAATTTTTATCGTGCTTACCGTGCTGTAGTGCGGGCGAAGGTTGCCGCATTCACAATGCTCGGCTGTGGCAGGGATAATCCGCTCTATGCCGACAAATATGCAGAATATAATAGGTTAATGGATATGGCAGTTACTTACGCATTGACGATGAATAGCGTGTGCCCGCTTGTGCTATTCGGTATTATAGGTGCGGGCAAAAGCGAGCTGGCAAAGGCACTAGCGGAGCGGTTTCCAGTGCAGTGCATAAACACAGACGAGGTGCGCAAGGGACTAGCGGGCAAACCTGCTGACTATAACGGAGTTGTTGCTGCCAATGAGGGGTTATATACTCAGGAACGAACCATTGCCACTTATAATAAGTTAGGGGAGATTGTGGCAGATGCTCTAAAAGTTGCCCGCTTACCACTCTGCGACGGCACATTCCTAAAAACTGCTAACGTAAAAGCATTTGAGGAGCAGTTAACAAGCGTTACTCCCATATATATTGAAGTCCGTGCAGATGAAAATATTATAAAGGAGCGTCTGAAAGTTAGGGAGAGTAGCGGAGGCGTTTCTGACGGCAGACTGCAACACTATGAAACTTTGAAAAACTCACGCGACTACAACACCAGCGATTTGACAATAGATGGTGCACTGCCAGCTGCTACTAGCGTGGCGACTCTGTTAAAGTTTTTGCTCAAATGACTAATTTTGATATAAGGCAGCTCAATGCGCCGTTTGATGATTCGGTATTCTTCGTCCGCAATACATACCGCAAGCGGGCGTTGTTGCTTGATTGTGGCAGACTTACGAACATCAGCCATACGGAGTTGTTGAGTATTGGCGATATATTCGTGTCGCATACGCATATAGACCACTTCTATGGCTTTGACAGGGTGCTGAGGGGGTCGCTGACCGCTGACCAGTTTCTCACGTTGTATGGACCAGAGGGATTTGCCAACAACGTGAGTGGCAAGTTGCATGGCTACACATGGAACTTAACGGACTTTTATTCGTTTGCTATCAAACTCATTGAGCTTCACACAGACGGTAGCACAAAGACGTATCTATTCAAGGCGAGCAACAAATTTAATAAAGAACTAATCGCCGAGTCACCACCTCATACTGGAGAACATTTGCTAGATATAGGCGACTACTGGTCTGTCAAATATGACTTCTTTGAACATCGTATCCCCTCAGTGGGGTATAGAATAAGTGAACCGCCGCGCTATATCGTCAATGCCGATAAATTAGCCACTTTCGGCAAACGTCCTGATTCGTGGCTCTCAACCTTAAAAAAAGCGATATTAGAGGGCAAGGTTGACGAAACTAATATTGATGTAGAGGGCACGGCGTATAGAGCAAGCGAACTGCAGAAAATCTTGATAGACGAGGTGTCGCCACAGGTGCTGACGTACATTACCGACTGTGCCCCGACAGACGATAATATTGAGCGAGCAACCAAGCTAGCGAAAGACTCAACCGTGCTAATAGTTGAGGCAGTCTTTAAGGAAGAAGATAAGCTGCAT
>BNUJ01000060.1 GCA_025997275.1 Deferribacterales bacterium | reverse complement strand
CAATGACACTCGCAAGTGTAGGCAAGGTCAACACCACTTCTCTCGGCATAGATGATATATATGTGTTAGACGCAAAGAGTGCAGCTAAGGCACTAAGCAAGATAGATATGGCAATACAAAGCGTGCTTGATAAACGCACTCTCATAGGAGGACAACTCAATAGACTGGCAGCAACTATAAGAACACTTAACACTACACAGCAAAACACAATATCTGCTGAATCTCAGATAAGAGACCTAGACTTCGCAGAGGCTTCCGCTGACCTAGCAAAAAAACAACTACTAATGACCACACAAACAAACCTGCTCTCGCAAACTAACGCTCTGCCACAAACAATAATGCAACTGATAAAATTCTGATTGACTTTTTATACAAACTTGTTATATTCTTAGAGCTATGGCAAAGAGGGGAAAGATTACCATTGTAGAGAAATTATGCAAAGGGTGCGCTATCTGTGTGCGTTTCTGCCCCAAACAGGTGCTTGAAATGAAAAAATTCAAAGTTCACATAAAAAGCGCAGACGCCTGTATAGCCTGTGCCATGTGTGAGTTGCGCTGTCCTGACTTCGCCATATCAGTAGAGGCAGAGCAATGATTAGTGGCAAGCACTTCATGCAGGGCAACGATGCAATCTCCTACGGGGCGTTATACGCTGGTTGCCGTTTCTTTGGAGGCTATCCCATCACGCCTTCTACTGAAATAGCTGAGAGATTATCTATAGAGCTACCAAAACACGGTGGAAGATTCATACAGATGGAAGATGAAATTGCCGCTATGGCATCTATCATCGGTGCATCCATCGCTGGCGTTAAATCGCTGACTGCTACCAGCGGTCCCGGTTTCTCACTCAAGCAAGAAAACATTGGCTTTGCTTGTATGGCAGAAGTTCCTTGTGTTGTAGTCAATGTACAACGAGCTGGTCCCTCAACTGGCTTACCTACTGGGGTTAGCCAGTCTGATATTATGCAAGCACGCTGGGGCACACACGGCGAACATCCCTGTATAGCCATTACCCCCGCTACCGTTCAAGAGCAGTTCAGCGAAACCGTTAGAGCATTTAACCTATCAGAGAAGTATAGAACACCTGTTATTATCCTATCAGATGAAATTATCGGACACATGCGTGAGGCAATCTTTATCCCGGAGGCGGGCGTGTTGCCCGTGATAGACAGATGCAAGCCCGTATGCCCGCCATCAGACTATAAGCCGTTCAGCGCAGTTGACGGCGACGTGCCTGTGTTAGCAAACTTTGGCGAGGGCTACAGATACCACATAACTGGGCTTAGCCACGACGTGACTGGATTTCCCACTAACAGCGGAGAGGTAGCGCAACGTGAATTGCTGCGTATGATGCGGAAAATTGACGCCAACTATGACGATATAGTCCAAGTTGAAGAATACTTGTGTGATGATGCTGATATTATAATTTTTGCTACAGGTGCTGTGGCGCGTTCTGCTAAAGATACTGTCAATGTGGCGCGTAGCGAGGGTATCAAGGTGGGCTTGTTAAAACCGCTCACTATTTGGCCATTTCCTGATAAGCATATCCAAAAATACATCGGTCGTGCTAAGACTATGATTGTTGCTGAGATGAATCTGGGGCAGCTCACGGGCGAAGTGCGCAGGGCGACTGACGGCGGTATCAAAATTCGCTCGGTATGTCGTATAGATGCCAGCCCTATCACCCCTACGGAAATCTTGAAGGAAGTGCACTGTGTTTGATTATTCATCTTACCTGCGCAAGGGGAAGTTGCCACATATATGGTGTCCGGGTTGCGGACACGGCATTATAATGAAAGGGCTTATCAGAGCAATAGACGCTATGGGTTGGAGCAAGGACGAGACCGCTATCGCCAGTGGAATAGGCTGTGCCAGTAGGTTGCCCGGCTATGTTGACTTTAACACAGTTCACACCACACATGGGCGTTCAATAGCATTTGCCACTGGTATAAAGCTGGCTAATCCGAAACTAAACGTTGTTGTGCTAGGCGGAGATGGCGATATGACAGCAATAGGTGGCAATCACCTGATACACGCTTGTAGACGCAACATTGATATGACGTTAATTATTATGAACAATAATATATATGGTATGACTGGCGGGCAGTATTCCCCTACCACCCCTAATGGCATGGGTGCAACAACCGCCCCTTATGGTATGATAGAGAACAATTTTGATGTGGCAGAGCTAGTGGCTGGCGCAGGGGCTACCTTTGTAGCTAGGGGCACCACTTACCACGCTATGCAGATGACTGATATTATAAAGCAAGCGTTCAAACATAAAGGGTTTTCAGTGGTAGAGGTGATAGCGGGTTGCCCGACCAACTTCGGCAGGAAGAACAAACGTGCCGAGGGCTATAGTATGCTGGAATGGCAACGCGACACGGCGGTGCCACTGGAACGCTGGCAGACTATGGGGGCTGATGAGCGCGCAGACAAATATCCGATAGGCATATTACATAAGCAAGAACGCGAAGACTATCTGACTACCTACGATAGGATGGCAGGGTTCAAAGCTATATAAACGTCCTCGCGCCCACGTAAGTTTTAACGAAAAACTTGTCTGATAGATTTGCTGTGCGAACTTTTTTGCCTCTACCGGGGGCGTGTATGAACTTGCCGTTGCCTACATAGACACCCACATGACTTACGCGTCTACCACCATTAGTAGCGAAAAACACTAAATCACCCGGTTGCAAACTCCGTTTAGATATATTCTTACCCGCATTATACTGCATAGCCGAATTACGCGGGATAGAAAGCCCATTTAGGTTATAGATAGCCTGTGTCAGCCCAGAGCAATCTATGCCCGATTTAGAGCTACCACCCCAGCGGTATGGCACACCTAGATAGTTCTTAGATGTAGAAACCAGCTCACGCCTTACATAGCCCAGATTAGCCGATTTTTCTGATTTGCTACCAGAGGAGCTACCCCCCTTAGCCTTTGCAATTGCATAGTCAGATGGCGACAGGATAAAATATTCTATTATGACACGGTCTCGTTGCAATGACGTAGCTGCTCTTTTGGCATCGTCTATGGTGTTGAAGTTGCCGAAACGCACCTTGTATAGCCCATCGCTCGCCTTGAAATAGAAAGGATTTAGCCCGCTGTGGTCTAGCTTGTCAACTAGGTTCGCAGCATTGTCAACGCTCTGAAATGCACCCACTTGTATGGTATAACGCAGATATTCCGATTTAGACGAATCATAGACTATGTTTCCGCTATAATTGGATTTAGATTTAGTGCTAGTGCTAGTGCTAACACCAGTATTGTTTTTTACGGTTGTGGTCTTTTTAGTGTGGACAACTGTTGCTTTAGTGCTATTACCGGTGCTCTGTGAACGGCTATATACTATATCAGCCGCCCATGCGCCACAACAGAGCACCACAAGCAACGTCAGACTAGCGCATATCCTAAACATCGTTGCTATTAAAGACTAATTATAATCCTACAGAAAGCCCAAGCCCAACGGTATAGCCTTCAACCTTGTCGCCGCTGTGTTTGTTTTGGAAATACGTTGCGTCAAGCCCTAGACGGCACACTACTAGGAAATTGACACCAACACCGGCAGCATAAGTTACGCCGTGATAGAAATCTGTTTCGCTAGCACCACCTATCTTAACTTTAACGCTATGTCCGCCGTAGCCAACACCAACGTAAGGGTTCAGTGGAACAAGTGCAGGTGCTAATAAAAGCATTCCACTACCGCCAACCCCGTTAACCTCAGTTTTGAGTTTTGGCCCACCAAGAGGGTCTTTAAGTTTGCCGTCTGCTGAAAAGCCGTCAGCCGATAGGCGGAACTTTAACAACAATGGGATAACTGGCAGGTCAAGGTGGACGCCGTAGCCAGTGCCTAAGTCTAAATCGCCTAGGTCAAAACCATCGCTACCGCCCAACTTGCCAGCGGGCTTATAAACGCCCACATTGGCACCAGCCTCAATAGCATAAGCGGGCACAGCCGCTAAAACCAAGCCCAAACCGATTAACGGAATAATAAAGAACCTTCTGAAAACACCTTTGATGCTCATAAACATAAACTCCTTCTATGTATTTATGTTTATAAACTAGCACACTTTTATCATAATGTCAAGAGGGGTTTGTAAGTTGGCGAGTAATCAGTTCTTGCATATCCTCTGGCAACGGTGCCGTATAGCTGACAGGCTTACCAGCGAACGGGTCCACGAATTCAATTTTGTATGAATGCAATGCCTGCCTGTGGAATAGCCTTGCTGCGCTAGCCCCGCCATAAAGACTATCGCCCAACAACGGGTGTCCGATATGTTTGAAATGAATGCGTATCTGGTGCGTGCGCCCCGTATAGAGACGGATATCTGCCATAAATGAATTTACAAATAGTTTAGACACCTTAACGCCCGTTTTAGCAGTGCGTCCGCCAGTATCTATACACATACGTTGTCTGTGGATTTTATCCCGTGCAATAGGTTCATTTATAAGCATCTCTTGAAAGCGTGGCTTGCCCATAGCAATAGCCACATAATACTTATTTATAAGCCTGTCATGAAATAGCTTTGATAAAATCTCGCGCGAGTCTCTGTCCTTGGCAACCAGCATTAGCCCTGATGTGTCCTTATCAAGCCTATGAACTATCCCGGGTCTAAAGCCACCCTTTTTATCTCCCATATCATCAGTTATATTAAACGCATATAACAACCCATTGACTAAAGAATCATTCAAGTGACCGGGTGCAGGCTGCACCACTACGCCAGCAGGTTTATTGATAACAGCATAACGGGGGCTGTCATAGATGATGTCAAATGGTATTTCACGCGGGGTTAGGTCAATATCAGGCTCTGGCGGGAACGTCAGCTCAAACGTATCGCCATTTGCTACGACATCAGATTTGCGTGGCGGAACCCCCCGCAACAGCACATAGCCACCTTTTATAAGCTGGGAGATGTAACTGCGCGACTTGCCCGTCTTAACAGCTAAGAAGCTATCTACTCTATCAAGCTGAGTTGATTTTGATGCGACTTCAGCTGTCACATGCATGATTGCCTACCCACTTACTAACCCTGTCTCCTTCCTCGTGTTTTGATGTATAGAGTGCTTTATCCGCATTAAATATGTAGCTGGCAAACCCATCAGCATCGGTTGGCGCGCCTGTCATTACACCGATAGATGCCGTTACATGTAGGCTAGTGGGTTCATCATACTGTATAGTTCTAATTTTTTTTATTAGCCTATCGGCTACGACAGATACGTCCTCGCCCATACCTGTTATTAAGATTATGAACTCGTCCCCTCCATAGCGGCAGGCTAGGTCGCGCATCCGCACGGAACTTTTAATAGCACTACCAATTTTAGAGAGCACTGCATCACCTGCGAGATGCCCAAATTTATCGTTGACAGCCTTAAAGTTGTCTATATCAATAAATAACACCGATATATACTTGCCCGTCCCTTTGTGTTCCTCAAACAGTCGCTGCGCTAGCACCCAAAAGCTAGACCTGTCCATAAGCCCTGTTAGTCCGTCTATATTTGGCACTTCTGTAGATGTTAATTTATAAGTGCCCGCATGCAAATTATCGTCCCAATCCTTTACCACAGGTTCAAGACCTTTAGATATGAGCGCGCTGGAAAATTCCGCCACGCTACGCCTATCCCCTATCTGGAACTGGGCAGCACTTACACCCTTTGCCGTGTAGCCACCAGGCTCTGTAGACGAGCCCGCACTCATCTGCGTGGCACCTAGCTCCATTATATTATCTCTAAAATCAGCAGTTTCACGTGTTGACACCATAAAACCAACATCTGGCAGAATAATGCGCAATGCAGTCATAAACTGAACAAACATCTTATCGCTCACGCTGACCAGCGGCTCAAACTTCCCAATTGCAGTGCATATACGAGGCATTGATAGGCTCACTTGGGTGCGCCAGTAGTTTTTCATCAGATAGTCTGCATGGAGTGCCGCAAAATATACATCCGCCCTAGCGTCTGATAGCCCCAGCAACGCCCCCACCCCTAGTGCATTCATCCCTGCCAACGCCCCCCTGTCAGGGGCATCTAGTCGCCATACAATATCTCTCTTTTTCCCGAACGGATGCAGTTTATCGTATTGGGTGCGGTCGTATGTTTCTTGGTAGACTGTCAAGCCATCAACACCAGCACTTACTAGGCTACAATAGCCATCAACGCTTAGCGGATAGACCTCTATAGCTATATAATCGCTATATTTACGGGCAATTTTCACAGCCTCTGCAATGTAGTTCTCATTTACCTTTTCTGGTGCTTCGCCTGTCAGTAGCAATGTATGGGAGATGCCCATGCTAGACAACGCTTTTAATTCATTCTCAATCTCCGCTAGGCTTAATGTTCGCCGCACCACGTCACGATTTTTTGCTGAGAAACCACAGTATAGGCAACCATTGCTGCATTCGTTGGATATATAGAGCGGAGCGTATAGCTGGATAGCGTTGCCGAACCGTCTGCGTGTGATAGCGTAGGAGCGTCTAGCCATCTCCTCAATATAGCTTTCTGCCGCAGGGGACAATAGGGCAGGCAGGTCTGCTATGGTCGGGTGCTGGCTTGCGAGAGCGCGCTCAACGTCACCACTGCCTGCAGCTACTATGCGCGCCGAAATCTCGTCAAAATCGTAGTTTTGCCATATTTCTGAAAACATTCTGCCTCAGTTATAGTATAACAATCAACATCCTACGCTCTATACATACCCTTATAGCCCGCTCTATCGCACCAGATAAAGCTACCTTGTCCCCGCTATCTAACTCTAAAAAATTATGCCCATAATTAGTTCGCTATCACATTCACAGGCAGTCGTCCCATCCACAATAGTCCCGCACGCGGACCGCTAACCGCCTGCATATTAGGCAACAGTTTCGCAATAGTAGAGTGCTCGTTGAGCTGTATCATCAGTCCGCCAGACGTTTCCACAAACCTATATAGCTGCGATAGCGTTCGTTTCTCGTCAGCTCGCACTGACACCATTACTCGCTTGTTAATGCCTCGCAACGTCCTATCCTTTGCCTTAGCGGGGGTGCTATTCCCCTTACGTGCAAAATAGTTGTTTATATTTGTCATAATACCGCGGTTCACAAAACGAACGTTAGCCGCAGAGATATCCTTTTGCATTATATTCCTAGTAAATGAGAGCCAGTCCCTCTCTGGCGTATTTTGGAACGTGACATTGCCACTGAGCTGCCCTAGTTTTGGCAGGTCTATGCTGGCAATGTTAACCTTGACAGATTTATTTGCTCGCGTGTAAGCCACATCTAGCTTGGCTGAGCCTGTAGCTGCTGCATAGCCGAGAGCTGCAAGCGGGACGGAATAAGCACCGAGTAATTGTTGCTGCATAGGTATATTAAAATTGCTAATCGTAATAGTTGCCGTGTCAGGAAAATTGCTAGCTAGCTTTGCACCGGAGAGTGTCAGCTTTGCAATAGTAATCGGAACTCTATTGACTATAATACGTAGATTGTAGAACGATATGCTACCGGCTAGCACATTGACAAACACTCTATCGTATAGCACAGTGCTAGTCATCTTATTAGTCGCTAGAAAACTGCGCACCTTACCTGCAAATATATAGTTTAGCGCAATGTATGCGCCAACTACAAGTGTTGCCACTATTACAAATATCACTATAAGAGCTTTTTTCGTCTTAGCCTTTTCCATAATGCCAGCTACCTCTTACTCTCCAATCTTCTGAAACTGCCCCATATATAGTGCGTAGTATGCCCCCTGCTTAGCAAGCAGTTCATCGTGCCTGCCCTCCTCTGCCACTACGCCCTCGTTTATAACTACAATCTTATCGGCATTTTGCACCGTGCTGAGCCTATGTGCCACTACTATAACGGTGCGATTCTTCATTAGCTCATCAAGTGCAGTTTGGACGACCTTCTCCGCTCTGTTGTCTAGTGAGCTTGTCGCCTCGTCTAGTATTACAATAGGGGCATTCTTTATAAACGCCCTAGCAATCGCCACACGTTGCTTCTGCCCGCCTGATAAGAGCTGCCCGTTTTCACCCACCTGCGTATCTAGCCCCAGCGGGAGTGTCTCTATAAAGTCAGTCAAGTATGCGCTCTCTATTGCTGTAGCTAGTTCTTCATCGGTGGCATTCAGCCGTCCCATCATTATATTGTCCCTGATAGTGCCGTCAAATATAAAGTTGTCTTGGAATACAACAGCAATATTTTCCCGCAGAGTTTGCAGTTTATAGTCCTTTATATTGACGTCATCCACGCATATCTCCCCGCTGGTCACGTCATATAGCCGTGTAATCAGGCTGCAAACCGTGCTCTTGCCACCGCCACTAGCCCCCACAATAGCGACCATCTTGCCTATCGGCACGTCAATATTGATGCCGTGCAGCACCTCAATATCTGCATTATAGCCAAAATGCACACCACGCAACTGGATACCCTTTTCAATGCGGGCTAGTGTTTTTGTGCCGTCACTACCCTTAATCAGCGGCGTAGTGTCTATTATCTCAAACACACGTTCCATAGCTGATAGGGCTACCTGCAAGCCTGTGAAGTTATTGCCGATGTTCTTCAGCGGATTATATAACATCAGCAGTGCTACCATAAACGCCACAAAATTACCGCTAGTGAGCGTGCCGTTCATAATAAAATGCCCGCCAAAGCCCACAACAAGTGCAACGCCAATAGCCGTAAGGACATGTGTTATAGGCGACAATACGCCTGCACTTTTCGTCACAAACATAGCGAGGTTGAAAGAATCGTCAAGCAATTTCTTGAAACGTGTCAGCATATGCCCCTCTAAGGTATATGACTGGACAATCTTATTGCCTACGGATATTTCATTGTAAGCGTTCA
>BNUJ01000059.1 GCA_025997275.1 Deferribacterales bacterium | reverse complement strand
AAACCCGCTTAAAATCACATTTTTATAGTATAGATTTACACCAGTCGCTACCGCAGGCACAACCCTGTAAGAATGGTCTGCGTGTAATTCAACGCCATCCCTTTTGCCCTTGCCGCAAATCACGCATTTATAGCCGTCTCGCTCAAATATTTCCTTTCTCTGTGTTGGTGTGAAGTCCTCTAGTGCTCTAATGTTTGCCTTGTCAGGGTCATATTTATAAACACCTTTGGCAATTTTGATTAAAAACCCGTTTTGGGCTAGTTTTCTAATAGCCCTATCGGGGTCGCGCAAAACAGCACCTGTTCTCTCTTTATATGCTCTAACAGCCCAGTCAACGACTTCTGGGTGTTCTATATCCCTATTGGGATTATTTTTAAAGAACTCAACAATAATATCGTTCTGCGATAGTGTTTTATTAGGCATACTGTAGCTCGTCTGATATGTTATATTGATTTATATGCGCCTCTTGAATCAAGCGTTTTATTGCTATATCGCAATAGTCTTTATCTATTTCAATACCCACACCCCTGCGTTTGTGCATATATGCGGATATAAGAGTTGAGCCACTACCCAAAAATGGGTCTAAAACCACATCGTCTATAAAACTAAGCAACTTTATGCAACGTTTAGGAAGTTCCAGCGGGAATGCTGCGGGATGTCCGCCTGCCCCCTTTTTATTCTGCCCCTGAAATGTCCATAAACCATTTGTCCAGTTCATAAATTCCTCTTTTGTTATATCGTTTTCCCTGCTACCGCCTAACTTTTTCCAGCTATCTTTATATAGCACTACTATCAGCTCAACTGGTGCTATAACATACGGGGCGGAGGCTGACATATACGACCCCCATGCTGTGCGACGAGAGATATTGCCCTCATTCCAAACTATAGTTGAATGATATTTCCAACCGATGTCTTTAGCAATCTGTGTAATATCAGCACCAACTGGCTTTTGTCCCCCCTTGTTCTTATCAAGCGGGATATTCAATAGAAAACGTCCATCATCTTTGGCAAAGCGGAAACATTGGCTAATCCATTTATGCGAAAACTCTAAATAATCATCATAAGATAAAGCGTCGTCGTTGGATTTATAATTTATATCAACATTATATGGTGGCGAAGTGACTATCAAGTCAATGGAGCTATCAGCAACAGCATTAGTCACCAGAATATCAGCATTGAATATAGTTATATTGTTGGCTTCAAAATAAGGAATTTCTGTAAAATTGCACATATTTGATTATACACAACCATTTCTTGCTTGTCAAGAAACTAGTAATTTGAGAGCCAGCGTCTTGAAAGATAGCGTCTCCCCGCTAGTATTGCTTGGCAGAAGAACGTAAAGTTCATCGCCCACCAGATGCCCACTGCGCCGTAGCCTAGCACTATGCCGAAAATATATGCTATCGGTATCCTAAACACCCATAGGCTTATTAGGTGATAATACATCAGCGCACGGGTATCGCCTGCGCCCATCAAAGCTCCGCCAAACATCAGGTGCGCCGCTACAAATGGCTCTGAAATCATCACTATTCGCAGATATTTTGTTATCTCTTGCAACACCAACCCGTCAACCTCGCCATTAGTTCCCTTAGCGGCTAGCAGGTTAGCCAGCGGTGTCGCACCCATAATAACCGCAAGGGTAATGACAGTTATGCAAAATACGCCCACAATAGTCGTGAGTAGTCCCATAGTGAATGCATCGTCTGGTTTATTCTCCCCTAGCAGGTGACCCACCAGCACCGCATTAGCCATATTGAATGCGAACGCCGGCATAAAGATGACTGCCTCTATACGTAGTCCCGCAGTCAATGCAGCCATAGTTTCTGTGCTGTTTTCTGGTAGCATACCCACTATGGCAAAGATTAGTATCCCCGATATTTGCCAGTTGCACGATACTATTGCACTGGGCCAGCTAATACGGGCAATTTTGCTGGCAATCTCACGTGAAAAATCCCTACTCAGCTTTATAAATCGCCACTTCATCAGCTTCAGCATCTGCCAACCTGTGATGAAGAAAGCGAACAGCCATGCAACGGCGGTTGACAGGGCTATGCCCGCCTCGCCGATAGGTGTGTAGAACACAAAAACTATATTGAGCGTGATGTTTATAATACCTGCTGCAATCATAGCTGCCATAGACGTGTGCACTAGCTGGCAGGCGCGCAAGATGCCATTGAAATGTTGCACCATTAGCTGAAAGAAGATACCGCAACAATATATATGAACTAGATTCACCGCTTTGCGGCGCACCTCGTCTGCCACGCCGAAATGTTCTATGATAAACGGGGATATTAGCACTGACAGGAGCGTAATTACAAGCGCACAGCCACTAGCTATGGTGATTGCTGTTAATATTGCGCGGGGCAATTTCTTTTCGCGCTCGTCTGAGCCGTGCACACGTGATATGGTGGCTATAGTGCCGACTGTAAGGGCGTAGATGACGAAAGCTACCATATAGTAGGATTGGTTCGCCAGTCCGACCGCCGCTTGTGTTTCTTTACCGAGCAAACGGGCGACTAGGACATCTGTCATACTCATAGCAAAATCAAAGAATAGTATGACAAGCATCGGCGCGGTGGCGTGCCAGCTTTGTTTGATGAACTGCTTGTATTTAGCGTTCATTAAATACTTCACAAAAACGCTTTTTAGCTTTATAATCATAAAGTATTTTAGCATATAACGCTATGAGGTTTCAATGTTATTACGATTTCACGTGTTGTTAGAGATATTGGGAACGCTATTCTTCGTAGTTGCCTTTATTATGGGGCTAATATACTGTCTTGCTGAACGCTCGCTCAAAAACAGGCAACTGGGCGGACGGTTGCTCTCGCGCATTTCGTCTCTATCGGCTGTTGATAGGTTTAACACTCGTTCGCTTTATGCGGGCTTTGTCTCATACACGCTAGGTATTATTGTTGCGGTGGGGTGGATTATCACAACGCCAATAATAGTTTGGTCTAATGAGTTAATATCTAAGATTGTTATAGCTTTGTTTGTGTGGCTGGTGGTGCTTGCAACTATCATAGTAAAGCATAGGCACCGCTTGAGTGCCAGACAAACTGCTCTTGCCTCTATTACAGGCTTTATCAGTGTCATTGTAGTCTATGGCACAGTGGTGTATTTCGTAGCGGGTATTTAGTGCTGACTGCTGGGGTAGATGAGGTCGGGAGGGGTTCGCTTGCGGGACCTGTGGTAGCTTGTGCAGTGATTCTGCCACTAGGCTATGAAAATCCCAATATTAAAGATTCTAAAAAGTTAACAGCTAAAAAACGTGAACACTTAAACAAACTCATCAGGGAAAAGGCAATATCAGTAGGCATAGGCGTAGTATCTAATGAAGTGATAGATTCTATTGGCATCGTCCCTGCCACAAAACAGGCGATGCATGAGGCTATCGCACAGCTGAATGTAGTTCCAACCAATATTATAATAGACGCTGTTGAGTTAGATAACTTGCCCTGCCCATACATACACCCATTTAAGGCGGAAGATAAATATATCTGCGTGGCGGCGGCATCCATTGTGGCAAAGGTTTATCGCGATAGCCTTATGGCGAGGCTTGCTGCTATTTATCCGCACTATGGCTGGGAGCGAAATAGCGGCTATGGCACTAAGCTACACTATCAGGGTATTACGGACTATGGGCTAACACCGTTGCACAGGCGTTCATTTCTGAAAGGTTTTCATTGATAAACTAACCCGTCCGCGCTCTTTATCTATGCCAAGCACACGCACCTTGACGTGGTTGCCAACTGAAACAACATCTTTCGGGTTCTTAACAAAGCTATCTGACAGTTCCGATATATGCACCAGTCCGTCACTTTTTAGTCCGATGTCAACAAATGCACCGAAATCAACTACATTAGTGACGCGCCCCTCTAGCCGCATCCCTTCTTTCAAGCTGTCCAGCTCCAACACGTCCCGCTTAAACACCACTGGTTCTAGGCTATCGCGCACATCTCTATTGGGCTTTTTCAAACTATCCACAATATCGGAAAATGTCCATGCGCCGATGTTTAATGGGTCTTTCTTTATATCGTATTTATGAAGCTCTGATAATGACTGCTTTTCTAATAGTTTTTTCACTGCATCGTAGCTTTCGGGGTGTATGAATAGTGCATCCAGTGGCTCATTACCGCCATATACCTTTAAGAACCCTGCGCACTGCTTGAACACCACCTCGCCTATACCGGCAACATCTTTTAGCTGCTGTCTGTCTGTGAAACCCCCGCTTGCTGTTCTATGGTTGACAATAGCTTCAGCCACCCCGCTGTTCAGTCCTGATACATAGCTTAATAGTTCTGATGATGCGGTGTTGACATCCACCCCTACGTTGTTGACTACGTCCTCTACTACGCCTGTCAATGCCTTTTCTAACTTATTAGAGTTGACATCGTGCTGATACATACCCACGCCGATTGCACGGGGTTCAATCTTCACAAGCTCCGCCAGTGGGTCTATTACCCTGCGAGCGATAGATATTGCCCCGCGTATAGTCAGGTCTAAATTGGGGAACTCCCTAATAGCCGCCTCGCTTGCTGAATAGACGCTCGCTCCAGCCTCGCTGACTATGGTATATGCGGCATTCAGTTTCTCATCAGCCAATGCCTTTGCTACAAACTCCTCAGTTTCACGGCTTGCAGTGCCGTTGCCGATAGCGATACCATTGACGCCATATTTTATCAGCATTTCAGCAAGTTTTGCCTTGCTCCCCTCATAGTCCTTATGCGGAGCTGTTGGATAAATTACCCCGTAGTCTAGCAACTGTCCTGTTTTACTGACAACGGCAAACTTACAGCCTGTCCTGAACGCTGGGTCTAGCCCTAACATTGTCTTATCTTTTACAGGTGGGGTCATAAGCAGATGTTTTAAGTTATCGGCAAATATAGCTATAGCGCGTTCCTCACCAGCCGCCTTTAGGTTAGAGCGCACTTCGGACGTAATGCTAGGAAGCAGATGGACTTTTACCGCTCGTTTCAGGCAGCGTTCGGTGTGGGTGTTAACAGCCATACTGACGAATGCTGACGTGCTTGCTTTTGCTATGCAGTCATTTTCGTTGATGTCAACGCTTACTGATAAAATGCCCTCACGCTCGCCGCGAAATATAGCCATTGTGCGGTGCGGAGGGATAGTGGATATGCGTTCGGAGAAGTTGTAATAGTCTTCGTAAGCTGTTCGTTCGCTGGTAATGCCTGTATGCGTTGATGATAGGACTGCTTGTTCTTGGAACAGCTTGCTGATAATATGCCGCAACTCTATATTCAGCGATATTCGTTCTGTGATAATATCACGTGCCATACTAACGGCTACGTCTGTATCTGGAACCAGCTCGTTTATATACTTTCGCGCCTCGTCGTCTAGGGTTGATAGTTTAACATTAGTGCAGATATAGTCTGCTAATGGTTCTAGTCCCGCTTCTCTAGCTATAAGACCTTTAGTTTTGCGCCTACTCTTGAATGGGGCGTATAGTTCCTCAATGATAGTTAAAGTGTCGGCGTTTAGTATAGCCTGTTTCAGTTCATCTGTGAGTTTGCCTTTAGTGTCTATCAGGCGCAGGACTTCATTTTTGCGCTTTTCTAACTCGGTTAGATATGTGTAGCGGTCTATTACCGCGCGGATGTCAATTTCGTTCATGGCACCCGTCTGTTCTTTGCGATAGCGGGCGATGAATGGGATGGTATTTCCGTCCATGTATAGTGCTATAAGAGCGGCTATGTGTCTGGGGTTGAACGAAAACTCATTAGTTAGTTTGTTTAACATAGACTATATGATACAATAATTCCATTCAACGAGCAAACCCCTCTGCCTATCAGCTGTTAATACCCTAATTGCCCCCTCTTTCCGTAGTGTGAGAGGGAATAAACAAGGCTTTGACAGAGGATGAGAAAGTTTTTTGATTTCCCCTCCCTTGTGGGGGAGGGGAAAGAAAGACTGGTTATCTGTTTATCAGTTGCAGTGCTGTTTGTGGCAGTTGGTTTGCCTGTGCCAGCATTGCTACTGCGGCGTTCACCAATATCTGGTTCTTCGCAAAGTTTGACGATTCGTCTGCTACGTCTAGGTCGCGTATGCGAGACTCTGCCGCTATTAGGTTTTGTTTGCCAATGCTCAAATTCTTTATAGTGTATTCCAACCTGTTGATTTGTGCACCCAAAGTTGCCCTAGCATGGTTCAGTTTCTCCAATGCTTGGTCAAACTTCGTAATAGCCTTTTGCGCATCTTCCATAGTTACAACGTACGCATCGCTGATTTCCAGTGCTACGCAGTCCAACCTACCAATACTGATGTCAAGCGTTTGTCCTTCGTTAGCACCTGCTTGAACGGATGTTGGTTTGCTGACTATATGCACATACACATCATCATATTGTATAGGCTTGAATAGCATCTTGTCATAAGATTGGTCATAATATGCGGTAATGCCTATGTTTGCACGGAAACGCACATCAGCACCGGGGATTATTCCGCGTAACCTGTAGTCTGATACAGTATCAGAGCCTACTAAGTCGCCTGTATGGGCGTCCTTGACGGTTATTTTTACCATGCTGGGGACAGATTTTTGTATCTGTGCGATAGATAGCGCATTCAACACATTTTCATCAGCTACAAACCTTATGTCCGACTGTTCGCCTGTGAGTGCACTTTGTATTACAATAGTGCCGGGCACTGCATTATTGCCACTTGAACTTTGCGCACCAGGCTCAATATAGCGTATGAGGTCTGAAAGCTGGACATCTGCGCTCATATTCAGTGATTCTAAGGCTGCGCGTAGCTTATTGACAAAATCGTCAATAGTGTCATCACCCTCAATAGTGACGGTAGCCATACCATCGTTGCCATAAATATCTAAATATTGCGTATTATCTAGCAGCATACGTCCATCAGCATTAGTAAATAAGCCAATATCTTTCAGTTTTACATTAGACGCCGCAACAGTCCCTTTGGCAAAGGCATCTAACGTCACCGTGCCACTGATAAAACCATTAACAGAGTAGTCCTTGTCAAACCTGATAGTTGATACTTGGAACTTGCCATTGTCTATGGTGACAGCTGTTATCTGACCACCCTGCGTCTTACCATTCTGTAATATCACTGCAGGACCAGTAATGACAGCAGTGGAAACAGCGTGGACTGGCCAGTCTGGTGCGGTAGCTGCTCCTTGGGTTATTGTCGTCCCAATACTAGGTATGGTCACAGCCGCTAGAGTATCGTCAGCAAGGGTGAAATTAGTACTGTTAACACCCGCCTGAACGCTGAACAGCATTTTATCGCCGGCAATGACTTTTGTGCCGCTGTAGAATGGCGCTACCGTGGTAAGCATTGAAACGTTGATTTTCATCCCATTATCAAACGTATAGACACCGCTTACGTTACCTGCAGCCACGACATATAGCGACTGTTCTTTTGAATAGCTGACACCTGAAGCCGCATCAACAAATGTTACGCGTATGTTGCTTACGACAGCACTATTGACGACTGTCTGACTTGACAGAAATTCTATCTCTACATAACCAGACGACACAGTGCCTGAAACATTCACAGTAACCCCTGATGAATATTTATAGCCACCAGTGCCTGAGCCAGGCACTGCAGCCTCCTGCCGGAAGAAAGCGACACTTTGAACACTTGTAGCTATGGTAGGTGCAACAGTATAGCTCCTAAAACTCAACATGGCTTCATCTAGTGATAATATGTTGCCCGTAGCATTAAAGTTGCGTAGTGAAGTGCCGTTTGCGCCCTTCTTCTCCAGAACAATGTCGCTATTAACAGCCATGATATCCGTCTTATACACGGCGTTCAATCCAGGTGCAACGTCAAAGGTCAGTTTGTAGTTGCCTTCCATCGGGACACTGTTTATTACCACGTCCACATCTCCGCTGTCAGAAGACCACAAACCAGCTGCTTGCCCCGTTAAGAGCTTCTTAGTGTTGAACTCTGTTGATGACGATATGCGGTCAACTTCAGATTTTAGCTGGTCAACTTCTTTCTGAAGCTCCCGTCTGTCGTTGGCGGTGTAGGTGCCGTTACCAGCCTGAACCGCAAGTTCACGCATACGTTGCAACATATCAGCAATAACTTCCATGCCGCCCTCAGCGGTCTGTAGGAGCGAGATAGCATCTTGCGAGTTCATAGATGCTTTGGCAAGCCCGTTTATTTGCCCGCGCAATTTTTCAGAGATGGCAAGTCCAGAAGCATCGTCAGCCGCATGGTTGATGCGCAGACCACTGCTTAGACGCTCAATAGAGCGTGCCAACGAGTTGTTCGCTATAGCCAGATTAGTCTGAGCTGTGACAGCGTAGTTATTGGTATTAATTATAAGTGCCATATATATATCCTCTACTCAACAAAGGTATTTTTTAGAATACCTCATAGTTTTACGTTCTCACCCGTTTAATCGGGGGAATTGCTTATATCAGACTCTGTCCTATTCTATTACCTGCCCTGTATCAGTTGCAGTGCTGTCTGCGGCAATGTATTTGCCTGTGCTAACATTGCTACAGCTGCATTCACGAGTATCTGTTTGCTAGCGAATAGTGCAGACTCCTCAGCTATGTCAAGGTCGCGTATGCGAGATTCAGCAGACACTAAGTTTTGCCTGCCTGTTGTCAAGTTTTGCATACTGAACTCTAGCCTATTGATTTGTGCGCCTAAAGTAGCCCGTGCGTGGTTCACCATCTCAAGTGCCATATCGCACTTAGTGATAGACTTTGCGGCATCTTCAGGCGTAATCAGATATACATCCTCTATTCCAATGGATGCTAAATCAAGTTGAGGGATAGATATATCTATAATGTGTCCCTGATTCGGACCAATCTGCAATGTAGTTGCATTGCGGACTATGTGAACATAAGCTTCGTTATTTGCTGTCCCATTGAACACCATCTTCTTTAGGTTCACATCATAGATGGCTTCCATTGCAAAAGTTGACATAAGTCTTATGTCCACCCCCGGTATAATACCCCTGCAGAGGATTTAGTCCACTACGTAGAACCCGGTACACAAGACAAGAATGGGGTGGAGGCAGTTCCCGGCACGTTGGTGTTCCAGACGGCTAAAACAGGTGCTGAATCTGAACTGAAGTTCGTGGGTGATGAATCTATCGTTAATGCTATGAGCATAGCTACGATTCAGA
>BNUJ01000058.1 GCA_025997275.1 Deferribacterales bacterium | reverse complement strand
GGTTCTTATAGTGTATCAGCGAAGACAAGCGGCTTACCTGATGCGGCGAGTAGTGGCTGGTTGCAGGGTGGTTTTGCCCAGGGTTCTATGGGTAGCATTATATCAGAGCAGATTTATAGATTAGTTCAGTATGCGGACACGTATGATGCGGGGGAACAAGCAATAAATGACTTAGGTGACACCGATATTTCTAACAGCAGAGCTGAAACTATGCAGACTTTTATAGGTGGGATATTTGGCAGCATATCTAGTGGTTTGGGGAGTGGTGATTTCACTGGTTCATTAGGGACGTTAGGTTCTGACAAGGCTAACGGGATAATTCCTGCGTCTTATAGTTCATTTATTGAGCCTCGTTATGAGCGTCGTAGCAGTTCTGTTTGGGTAGCGAGTAATATAAAGGGAGTTAAGAACAAGGGTCGTGAGGTTGAGAGGTTTGATGGGACTACGTATAGTTTTATGGCGGGGTTCAATAAGGGACTTGTTGCTAGTGATGACTATAGTGCGACTGTTGGTGCGGCGGTTGCTAATGTGAGAGGGAGTGGGACTGGGTATCAGCGGGAGTTTGAGATAGAGGGGGCGGTGAATGTGTCATTGTATGGTCAAGTTGAGAAGAGGGTAGGGACATCAAGCAGTGTATATGTTCGTCCGATATTGAACTATGGCAAATACACGACTAAGGAGACGAAGACGGTGTTTTCGTATGATATAAAGTCAGATATAGATACTAATGTTATATCGGGCGAATTAGTAGGTGGATATAAGCGTAGGGGTGAGAGTCTTATTTTTGCGGGAGAAGCTGGTGTTAGGTATGTATCTATGCAACATGAAGGGTATGTTGATACGTTAGGACAGAGGATAGGAGATAGGGATGACAACACTGCGTTGGCGGTTGCGAGTTTGAGTTTAAGGAAGGAAGTTGGTGCGTTTGGTGTAGGGGCGCGAGCTGGGACGGAGGTTAATTTTTGGAGGAATGACGGGGACTATAAGATTACGGCGCCTAATGAGGTATCGTGGCGTGCGAGGACGGAGTCGAACGATAGTGCTGCTGCGACCTTTGGGGCGAGTGCGGACTATCGGTTGTTTGGGAATGGCACGGTTGGTTTATCGTATAGCGGTCTAATCAAGGGAGACTATTCAGAGAACACAGCAGAGGTTAGCTTCAAGTGGAGTTTCGGTAAGTCCAAAGCAGAGACAGAAGCCAGAGCTAAAAAAGAAGAAGTTAAAAAAGCAGTATATTACGCTATATAATTCAGTAAGAGCTAAATATCCTCCCCCTCACGGGGGGAGGGGATTGTGGCTTAGCCCTTGCAAAATAAAAAGTTGGGGTTTGCGTTTGCATGCAAACTGGTTATTAGAGGCGTTGTAACCTATTTATAGTCGTTTGTAAAGTAAAAAAGTTGACAACGGACCTGTCCCCAATTATACTTGCCGTTATGAATAACAACAACATCGCAGAGCGGTTGAATCCATTGAATGATTTTGCCTTTAAGAAAACGTTAGGGGAGCGTGGGCAGAGTGAACCCCTGCTTATGGCTTTTCTTAATGCGGTGTTAAAGGATACTAGGAAAAAGCCTATAGTCTCACTTGAAATACTAGACAACAGGGAACTATCTGCACTAACAATACACGGGAAGTTATCTAGGCTTGACGTGTTAGCACAGCTTGAGGACAAGACAAAAGTCAATATAGAAGTTCAGTTAGTCAACGAACACAATATGGTAGAAAGAACCTTGTTTTATTTATGCAGACAGTTTATACTAGGTATAGAGAGCGGGGACGACTATACAAAACTGCGTCCTGTTATAACGATAAACATTGTTAACTTTAAGTGCCTTGATTTAGATAAGATACACCCTAGTTTCCATTTGTATGAAGACACAGAGAAAGACTTTATGTTGTCTGATTTGATTGGGGTGCATTTTCTTGATATGGTTAGGTTTAGGCAACAGTTAGCGAAAGGGTTAGATGTAGCGAGTGATGAGTTGTATCAATGGCTGGTGTATTTGAATGAGCAGAGTAATGAGGAGCTATTGAGGAGGGTATTTGGTATGAACAGCGCATTAGCAGAAATCAATGAGAAGTTAAGGTCAGTGCATGATGACCCTGCGCTATATCGTGCTTATATGGGCTATGAGAAAGCAGAGCGGGATATGAACAGCGCAAGAAACTATGGACTACGTATGGCGGAGAGAGCCAAGGAAGAGGGCATGCAAGAAGGCTTGCAGGAAGGCATGCAACAAGGCTTGCAACAAGGCTTGCAACAAGGCTTGCAACAAGGCACGTTGAGGGGCAGACTAGAAGGTTTGCTAGAGGGCGAGCTTAAAGGCAAACTTGAAACTGCTAAAAAATTTTTAGCACTCGGTATGCCTCTTGACTTTGTGTCAAAAGGCACAGGACTTTCCCTTGCCCAGTTAAAAGAACTACAGAATGATATTATCGTATAATAAGGCTAACGTTAGCCCTCATTAGTGGGGTTTTCTCTTTGTTTCTAGCTTTAGCCAAAATGTCCCTAAATCTGTCGTTTTGCTTGTCTTTATAAAGTGGTGGTAGCAGGCGGTCACGCACATGCCACAGGACACGCACTTTGATGCATTGAATACAAGTGCCGTTTCATCGTCATTCAGGTGCAGTGCACCAGTGGTGCAAAATCGCGTACAGACCTTGCAGAGTGTGCAAGTGTCAGCTATAGTCTGCGAATAGAAATATGCACCAGTCTTAATCTCTCTTTTGATAACCTGTCCGCACTTTGCCAGCGCTTCTAAGAATATTTGCCGCTTGATAGGCACTTCCTTTTGTGTGCTGAATACTGTCCTGCCCTCTGATACTTGTGGCACAAATGGCGTTGCCCCCTTTACCACAGCAGTTGCGGCATCTTTATATGCTTGGGCGAATAGTCTTCTGCGCGATACAGGCAAAACGTCTTTATTTTGCTGTTTAGTTTGTGCCTCACTAGGGAACTTTTCAGTAAATTTTATAGTTGTCTCGCCTGTCGCGTGTGTTATTTGCATACCTGCCAATAGTTCAAAGTGTGGGGCGATATTTTCAAGCTCCGTCAGTTCGTCATTTAATAGAGCAACACCATAGCGGTTTTGACAGGTTTCACAGTCAGAAGCGTAAGACAACGTTAGTTTCTGTGCGCCGTTTGTGTATAGGTGTAATATATCGGCTACGCCTAATATACCCATACACTCTATTTTTGGGCATTCTAACTGGCTATTATGGCAAGCGATGTGCAGTTTATTGTCAGCTATATTGTCAGTTAAGTTTTTTAGCAGAGTGCGGTAGGTTGTCTCACGTAGCCCGAACACCCCTACGGGACAGAGGTTTATGCATATTCCGCAACGGGTGCAACGTTGCCAGTCTATTTTAATGTTAGAGCCAACCTCGCCTACCTTTATCGCCCCTGCGGGGCAGTTGCTCTCACAGAGTGCACAGGCGGATAGTTTATGCCGTATGCGACTACACCTGTCAGCGTAGACATTGACAGTCTGCAAAACCCCCTTAAATAGCTTATCGGCGAGGCTCAGCTGGTTAAACACTGGCTAAAAGTTATACGTTTTGTGCAGAATTGTTTCTAGTGGCAACTTCTTTAGGGTCAACGAATTTCCAGCCTTGTCTTTCTAGTTCTGGACGTTCCTCGTTCATATGCCTGTGCAAGCCATCTATACCACCATATATTTCTAATAATTTTTCGCGGTTGTGGCGCACCTCTGCCAGAGGGTTCACGTCAGCATAAATCATATATCCTCCTCACTATTTATCAAAAAATCAGGCGTTACTAATAATGGTGTCCAAAGGCTGTGTTCCTCGTTATAGCTACGCAATTTAGCGTAAGTAGCTATTCCCAAATGAGTGCAATTCCAACTCAACAAATAGTTTATCTTTGCTATAACGCAGCTAGACAAATGAAAACTATCAGTTGTAGCCCGCTCAGGTATATCTAAAATTTGTTGATACATCGTAGCCAACGTATTAACTTCATCAATATTTGATAAAATTTCAATATCTTTTATGAAATTAAGCCGCCTTTGTGCTGCTTCAGGGTCGCCCAACTTACATTCGTCTATAACATACTGGCTAACATACATCTTATAATTATATCGCTTTTGCTCCCAAAATAATAGAGTAGCAGCTTGCTTGCCAGCAGTTATGGTGTCAATGCTTGGTCTGCCAGTGGCAAAACTTGGAATAGTGGTCTCGATATAGACGCTCTTTTTATCATCCTGCATACGCACATTGTAATCGCTGGGCAGATAGATGTCAAATGGATTTTAGAAACTCATACCCCTGAAAGGGGTATGAGTTAAATTGCAGAGCGATTAGAATGCTGCTCCTAGTTTGAAACCTAGCATAGCTCCTGTTGCACTAACATCTGCTACAGCAGCATCCACATTTCCAAAATCTATAATAGCCAACTGGATGAAGGGTCCACACATAAAGTTTTTCCAGTACACATTTGCTCCTATTTCAATGACTGGAGCAATAGTACTTTTTGATTCTTTTTCACCAGTGCCGATGTTTGGAGACCATTCATAGGAAAGCGTTGCTAATCCAAATCCTATTCCACCCCAAAAATCAAGCCATGTGGCAGCTTCGTATTTGCCGAGAAGTTTAATACTAAATAATCCCACATCTACTGCTTCTTCGCCGTTTAACCATGTGGTTTTATTGCCACCAGTTCTGAATCCAATCCCAACTCCTAAATGCTTGTTAAAATATAGCTGTGCGTCCAAGCTAAAACCACCTAATCCATAGGTGTCGCTCGTGCCATTAGCATATTCCAATTCGGCACTTGACTGTGAACCAAACCCTAGCGACAGATTCCATTTTCTGTCTTCTGCCATAGATAGAGACGCCAACGATAACAACAAAACTAAAACACAGAACTTTTTCATATCAAACACCATCCTAAAATTATTGTTATCTATAGATAACACAAAATATAAAAAATGCAAGCAGAATATTTTTAATTATGATAGAAAAGATTCAACGTCTAATTACTGAGAATGTTAGGAAGTTGCGTAGAAAGCATGGCAACAAGCAGGTGGAACTAGCTTCTGCGCTTGGCGTCAACAGGTCATTTATTGCTGAAGTGGAATCGTTCAGGCGAGCATATAACATAGCCCATCTAAACAAGATTGCTAAGCACTATGCGTGTCGCCTGTATGATATCATACCAGAATACCCAGTGGATGACGATAACCCTGAAATTGTAGTGACGTTAGAGAAGTAAATAGCTGGTTAAACGTTGCTTGCTACCGCCCTATCCCTTTGTATGCAAACCCTAAGTTGACAGCCTTTTGTCCGTCCAATATATTGCGCAAGTCAACTATGTTCGCCCGTTTCATTAGTCCTTTGATTTTCACCAAGTCGTAGTTTCTGAACTCCTCCCACTCCGTCAGCACTGCCAGTACATCCGCTCCCTCAACTGCCTTGTATGGGTCGCTGGCATATTCTATAGAACTGCCCAATATCGCTCGTGCGCTGTCCGTAGCCTTTGGGTCGTAAGCCACCACTTTGCTACCGCGACTGACTAGCTCGCTGATTATCTCTATAGCAGGCGATTCACGCACATCATCCGTGCCACCCTTGAATGCCAGCCCGAAAGTTGCAATTTTCGGATGCTCCACCCCCTTGACTGCGGCGAGTATCCGCATAGACATCATTTGTTTGCGCTCATCATTTCCCTTGATAGTTGCCTCAACCAGCGATAGGTCAACGGACGTATGCCTTGCCATATATGCCAGCGCATTAGTATCCTTAGGGAAACAGCTACCGCCATAGCCCGGACCAGGGTTCAGAAACTTACTGCCTATGCGCGTATCTAGCCCCACACCCTTTGCCACTTCATACACATCAGCTCCAACCTTTTCGCAGAAGTCTGCCATCTCGTTAATGTAATGTATCTTCATAGCAAGGAATGCGTTGCTTGCATATTTGATAATCTCTGAGCTGCGTCTGCGCACGTATAGTATCTCTGGGCGCGTAGGATAGACAGAATATAGCTCCTCTACCACTGTCCGTGCCTTTTCAGAGTTAGTGCCGATAATTACACGGTCGGGATGAAAAAAGTCATGAACGGCAAACCCTTCACGCAAGAACTCTGGCATTGAAATAACATCAACTGCTGCCTTTGGCGACACTTGTCTAATGCGTTTTTCTATCTCGTCGCCTATCCCTACAGGCACAGTTGACTTGGTGGCAACTACGGTGTAGTCACTCAAGTGTTCGGCTAGTTCGCTTGACGCGGCATAGATATATTTCATATCGGCTTCTTTAGTTATTGGGTGTGGCGGAGTGCCTACGGCGATAATCACGACATCGGCGGTTGATACGGCATCTTTCATGGACGTGGTGAAACTCAGCCGCCCAGCGTTCACGTTTTTATTAAACAAATCCTCAAGTCCCTCTTCAAACAGGGTGAGTTTGCCAGCTTTCAGTGCATCCACCTTATCTTGCAGTTTGTCAACGCAGATTACATTATGCCCCAGTTCGGCGAACCCCACACCTGTAGGTAGTCCAACGTATCCAACCCCTATTATGCCGATGTTCATACTACACCCCTAAATATATTCCTAAAATCAGCCAGCACCTTGCTATGGTCAAAAGCAAGCGGTGGCAGCTTGTCTAGCTCAAAAAAATCAGCATTTGCGGCATCATCATCAGCTTTAATAATTACATCGCCCTCTATTACTACGTAATAAATTACCGATACCGTATGCCCGCGTTTGTCCCTAGATGGTTCCGAATAGACACCCAATAGCTTTAAGTTGCTTTCTGCTACTATGACCCCCGTTTCTTCCATCAGCTCACGCACTGCGGTGTGCTCTATCTTCTCATTCAGCTCTGCCATGCCTCCCGGTATCGCCCAGCCGAACGGCTCAAATTTGCGCTCAATCAGCAGAACCTTGTCTTTGTTATATACGATAACATCCGCCGCTAATCGCGGGAATGTGTGGTGCCAACGCTCGGCGAAGATAAACTTCATTATATCGTATAGTGCGGCTGACACTGGGGCGACTGCCTTGCCAGTGCTACTTGCCTCTGCCACCACACCCATAATGCCATCAAGCTCCAACGGTTTGTTTAGCTCCGCATCTTGTAGCATACTCGTTTTATAGTCAGCATATATTTCAGCTAATATCAGCACCTTGTCTGCATCTTCGGCTGTGAGTGGCACATTGGATGCATTTGCAACGGCAACAGTCTCCATTGCAATAGTTTTCATCACCCGCAGTAGCGATTTACTAGCCCACATCTGCCCCATAGTAGCTCCCGTTAAGGCAGATAGCGGATTGATAACCATATTGCGCGTGAGCTTGCGCCACATATCTACACGTATATCAGCCACAACACGGCTCTTTACCCCTGCGGCAGTGAATAACGCTTTAAGTCCTTCATCGTGCTGTTTTGCTGTCTCTGTGATTCCGCCCAGCATTAGGAACGTCCTTGGCTCATAGCGCACAACACCTGCCACTGGTACAGAGATACCGCTGAATATCACGCCTCCCACCACACAATCTGCACCAAACACCTTTGCTATTTTGTCAACATTATCAACGCCGTTCTGCAATGACAACACAGCCCCGCCAGTCGCTAAATGCTCCTTACAGGCTAGTGTAGCAGCCTCTGTGCCCTCTGATTTTGTAGATATTATAATTAGGTCGTAAATCCCCTCTGGTGCTGCTTGTGCTTTCACAATCAGCCTATCAGTCTTGTTATCAGTAGTTTGAATTAATGTTAAGCCATTAGCTTGCATCGCCGCTAGCCTTGCCCCGCGTGCAATGAACGTAACGTCTACGCCAGACCTGCTAAGCATTCCACCGAAATAGCCGCCGATTGCCCCCGTGCCGAAGAGCAATATCTTCTTATACGATAGTGAGTTTGCCATTTTTTAACACTAGCCTTAGCTTTTTACGCCTAGAAAGCCCGCATGTAAGTAGCTGTTCGCTGATATTATCTTCAATGTGTTCCTGTATTAGTCGCCTGATAGGTCTTGCGCCGTATTGATATGAATAGTCTTTGCTGACGATTAGACTGTCCTTTGCCTCGTCTGACACGTCCAACTGCTTGCCATATAGTGCAAGTCTGTTGTTCAGTTCAGCTATGTTCATATCAAATATAGCCTTTAATTCGTCCACACCCAGCGGGTTAAAGTGGACAATATTATCTATCCTATTCAAGAACTCAGGTGGGAAATGCAACTGCAACGCCCGTTTAGCTGCTGAACGCACCTGTTTCTTATATGCTGCATTGGAGTTGCTGTCACTAAACCCTAACGTGTTATCCGTAGCAGCGTCTTTCATACCAAGGTTGGACGTGAATATTACAACTGTGTTTCTAAAGTTCACCTTGTGCCCAAGCCCGTCTGTGATATAACCGTCATCCAATAGTTGCAGGAATATGTGCGCCACATCGGAATGCGCTTTCTCTATCTCATCAAACAATACCACACTATACGGTTTGCGCCGCACCTGCTCGGCAAGCCTGCCCCCCTCCTCATAGCCTATATAGCCGGGTGGTGAGCCAATCAGCTTTGTTACATTAAACGCCTCGTTAAACTCACTCATATCAATCCGTATCAATGCATCATCTGAGTCAAATAGGCTGTATGCAAGCCTTTTGGCTATCTCCGTCTTGCCCACACCCGTAGGACCTAGGAATATAAATGAGCCTAGTGGACGATTCGGGCTACTTATACCCGCAAAGCTACGCAACATAGTGCTATATACCTTTTTCACTGCCTCGTCCTGCCCTATAATATGGCTTTCTAGGTATCTCTTTAGTGTCCCTAGTCGCTCTTTATCGCTGTATTGTAGCCTATGTATAGGTATATGTGTCAGCTCAGATATCACGGTTGATACATCATCCACCGTCAATATAGGCACATCCAGCTCGTATTCGTCCTGTTCCCCGTAGCGGAAGTGCTCGTCTCCGTCGCTCCCGTAGTCGCCATTGCCTACACCAACACCCGCGCCAACCTTTGCCGTTTGGTGGTGGATTTTTACTTTAGAGCAAGCTTCATCTATTATGTCTATACTCTTATCGGGCTGAAACCTGTATGAAACATAGCGGTCTGTCAGCCTAACTGTCTCTTTTAACACATTATCGGGGATGAGCACCTTGTGGTAGTCCTCGTAGTT
>BNUJ01000057.1 GCA_025997275.1 Deferribacterales bacterium | reverse complement strand
TGAGGACAATATAAAGCCGTCTAATATCATTCAGAAACTAGAATATAAGGCGGGTTTCAAAATTGACTCGTTGGATACGTTGATTATATTTGATGAAATTCAGGAGTGTAACCGTGCTTTGCGCTCACTGAAATATTTTTGCGAAGACGCGCCAGAGTATAATATCGTATCCGCTGGAAGTCTGCTGGGCGTATCAATACACCATGGGGATTCTTTCCCTGTGGGGAAGGTTGACAGACTTGAGTTATACCCTATGAACTTTTCTGAGTTCCTGTCTGCCGTTGGCGAAACTCGCTATCAAATGCTCGTGGACGACAAGAGCTACGACTCGGCTTATGTTATTGAGAATGAACTGATTGCTAGGCTTAAACAATATTATTTTGTTGGGGGGATGCCTAAAGTCGTTCTATCTTTTGCTGAAAATCAAGACTACGATGAGGTGAGGGAGATTCAGCTTGGTATCTTAAAGGACTACGAGAGCGACTTTTCAAAGCACATTGACACGCCGTCTATCCCTAAGGTTAGCCTAATATGGGACTCTCTGCCCAAGCAGCTAGCAAAGGAAAATAAACATTTTGTATATCGCGAGATGAAAAACGGCGCAAGGGCAAGCCAGTTTGAGTCTGCCCTCTATTGGCTAGGGCAGGTTGGACTGGTTCATAAAGTTGACAGGGTTGAAACACCGTTATTGCCACTATCAGCATACAGAACGAATGTATTTAAGCTATATATGCTTGATGTTGGCTTGTTGTCTGCAAAGGTTGGGTTGACGCTGCAGAACCTTGCAGAACCTGACCCAGAGCTATTTATCCAGTTCAAGGGGGCGTTGACGGAGCAATTTGTCTTGCAAGAGTTGAAGTCGCTATCGCTGGATATGCGTATATTCTACTGGGCAAATGACAAAAAGAAAGGGGTTGCTGAGGTTGATTTTATTATACAGCACGATGGAGAAGTTGTTCCCATTGAGGCTAAGGCAGGCGTGAACCTGCAAGCCAAGAGCTTGAAAGCATATATGAGCTATTACAACCCCCGTTTTGCTATCCGCACATCGCTAGGGCGATATGGGCGCAATGGCTCGCTACACGACATCCCTCTGTATTTAATAGAAGAATTCCCAAACATAATCAAACAGAACTAAAATTCTTCATTATATTTTGTGCAGATTTGCACTGCCACTGCAAATTTGCACAAAATATTTGCAAAGGCTTTATGAGTGTGGTATAATGGCTGTGTAAAGATTTTGGCAGGGGTGGCAGAGGTGTATATTTAGCCAAAAAGAGAGGGGGTTGCCCCCTCCCCTCTTTATTTACCAAAAACAGTTACGTTCTTATACCACACATCAAGCGATTTTTGGAATCTAGCAGTTGGACTGTTTGCCCCTAACGGGATAAAGCCTAACAGAACTATAGGACAGCCTTCACTTTGCACACGCTGTCTATTCACAATAGTTTCATCTGCAACATTATAGACCGTAATCGTTACATCAAGTTTATCAAGTAAAGCCTCTACAGGCGGCTTGTTGTTTTGTGGGTTGCATGTGAGATAAGGGCTATCTTTCCAATACGTTATATCAAATGCCACGAGATAGTCGTCCTTACGGAGTTGAGCCTCCTTGAAAGAGTTTTCAAGTCCTGCACCCTTTTTCCCGGTAGCCAATGTTCCGAATGTTTTGCTAAACCTTGAACTAAATGCGTCTATAACTTCTTCCGCACTAGCTGTGTTTATCTCTTCCTTTGAAAGAAATGTCAGTTGCTTGCCGTCTTCGGGGTATGCTAGGAAGAAACTCTTTTTCATGTCAACCTTGCCTACCGCTGTGTCAAAAGCAACTAGCCGTTCCGGTCCAGAATAAAAACTGCAGCCTGATAGGACAACAGTCGCTATCAATATCAAAGCTTTTCTCATAAAAACTACCTCCAACGGAGCGATTATAATGATAATTTTGCTACAATGCAATAATATTTTATGCTATCATCTCCGTTATGAACCATACATCACTTATCAACGCCCTTAAATCTGCAGGCGATGCACAGCTTATGGCGCACCATGCCAAGTTTTTCCAGACGCACAAGGGGGGCTACGGCGAGGGGGACAAGTTTATCGGTCTTACAGTGCCCGCTACTCGTGAGATAGCAAAGCCCTATATCAACTTGCCCCATAATAGCATAGCAAAGCTACTTCAGAACGATTGGCACGAGGTGCGATTTGCGGCACTCGTTATAATAATAGCTCGTATGAACGAAGAACCCGATGCGATGCGCACTCTATATGCAGAGAATGTGGACTATATAAATAACTGGGACTTGGTAGATTTATCGGCGGATAAGGTGCTAGGCAGATACTATAGAGAGACAAACGGGCAGAAGGGCTGTTACCGTGGCTTGTTAAATGACTATGCCAATTCTGGTATGCTCTGGCGTGAGCGCATAAGCGTGGTAGCTACTTTCTATCAGCTCAATAAATACGGCGAAACGGATTTGACGGTTAAACGGGCAGAGCATTTTCTCACTCACAAGCACGATTTGATGCACAAGGCGACAGGTTGGGCTATGCGCGAGGTCGGCAAAAAGGACAGACAATCACTAATTACATTCCTAAATAAATATGCAACAGTTATGCCTAGAACTATGCTGCGCTATAGCATAGAGCACCTGCCCCCAGAACAGCGCAAACACTATATGGGTATGAAATGAGCTATCGTGCTGATATAGACGGGTTGAGGGCATTTGCTGTATTCAAGCACTAATACTATTTAGAACTTGACAGTCTAAACTTGCCAATGTTATAATAACTAAGTACTAGGGTGTTGTTGGCAACAGGCAAGTTCATAAGAGGTATAGCTATGAAAACATATAGGAGTGAGATTTCTGCTGTTGTTCACGATATGGCGGAGGATTTGCACAAAAGCGGAATAATAGATAAGGTGGCTATGCAGGAGTTTGACAAGTCGTGCCTTGTCCCTAATCCGCAACTAGCGTCTGCAGTGAAACACCACAAGGGACTTGACAAACAACCCGCCACATCCCGACATATATAAGCATATAGCGGAGGCGATAGAGCGATATGGGCATATTAGGCAAGCACACAGTTGGTATTATCATGGGTAGCAAATCAGACCTTGAGATTGCAACGGAGGCTATAAAGCTACTGCATGATTTTGGCGTGCAGGCTGATGTGATTATCTCTAGTGCACATAGAACACCTAAAAAGACATCAGAATGGGCATCTACTGCTAAAGATAAAGGACATAGTGCTATTATAGCCTTTGCTGGCGCAGCTGCCCACCTTGCAGGTGTGGTGGCTGCTGAGACGAACGTGCCTGTCATAGCCGTGCCTATCGCCGCTACCAGCCTTGCGGGGCTTGATGCACTCCTATCAATGGTGCAAATGCCGGGGGGCATACCCGTTGCTGTTATGGCTATCGGCAAGGCGGGTGCTAAAAACGCCGCGCTATTCGCCTGCCAACTCATAGCTACAAACGACATCGCCCTATATGAAGAGCTTGTAAAATATCGCAGAAAAATGGCTGCTGATATAGAAGAAGCAAATAAAGCACTTACCTTATAATGCTCCGCAAGTTATCTGTTCTGATTTTGCTCTGCGCTATGGGGCAAAGTGTATTTGCCTATTCTGCTTATGAGGGTGGCGTATATCCGCCTGTTAGTGCAACGCTCAACCCCGATATTCAAGTTGTGCTATCAGCTAGACAAAAACGTATTTACAAATATAGACCCGTCTGGGTGATATTGCCTACGCTGTCTATAAGAGATGTCAATAAAAGTGCTGGGGACGGCTATGCCATATTCCAACTATATGAGACTACCACAGACACACGGGGTGCGGATGTTCACAGGCTAGTGTCAGAATTTTCTACTGTTTTGAACCAAATACCTACTGACGAGGCAAGCATAAGCAAAATTAACAACACATTGAACTCGTTTCTGACTGGTTCTAGCGCGGCTACCACAACTACTGCAATCGCTACAAACACAGACAACGCAACAGGTGCGACCAGCACAGCGTCTACAGCAGATACTATCAACTTTCGTCCAGTTGTAACAGATGCATCGGTGCTACTGGTGTCAATGCTATCGCGCAGTATTACAGACGATAGACTCAACCTCACTATGCTTACAAAAGATGTAGTGGGTGAAAACGATGACGTTGAACGCGTAATCAATGGGATAGAGCTAGGCATCCGCCTAAACAATAGATATTCAGTGCAGGTGCGCTTTGCTAATGAGTTAACAACCCCCAACAGTCTAGGGTTTATCTACTATCCCAGCGAAAACTCGTCTATATCAATATCACACAGCATTCAGGAGGCTGACGACAACGAAACCGACCGCAGACTAGGAGTGGAATTCAAATGGGGCGTTCCATCCATCCAGTAAGTCAGCTTTTGTGCTAACTAACAGCCCCTAATGCGTAGATGGTATCAGCTACATGGCTATACTCAACATCGGGCGTTGGAAATATCATAGCAAAGTTTTGTTGCAGTTTATTGCCGAACGAGCCTACGTCACTAATATTCATATACACAGCTAATGATGAGATAGTATCCCCGCTACCGCGTGATATGTCGCGCATAAGGCTATCCATATTGGCTTGCACAAACTCTGCCATATCAGCTGCCGCCCAGTAGCGCACAGTGGTGCAGCCCCAGCCTTCAATGCCTGTTATAATGCCAGTTGTCTGTGATGATGTGCTGATATTAGTAGTAATGATAAGCATTTCCATCAGCTTGGTATCATCGTTGCGCTTTAATAGCCACGTGCCTACTCCGCAACCTGTGTTGTTCTGGTCTGCTACGGCAGTTCCGCATAGAATCGCTACTAGTATAGCCGTCATTAACTTCTTCATACGCACCTCAAATATATTATTATTTATCGTCCTCATAATTTGCACGCTCAAGGGTGGCGAGTCGCACACGTTTATTCATTAGCGATACATACAATAGTGTGAATGCTAGGACTGATACAATTAAAGCTGTTAGCATATCGGGGTGCAAACCGCCACCGCCTTTTTGGACTACGTTTGGGTGGATTGTTCCCCACCATCTGATGGAAAAGAACACGAGCGGCACATCAACAAAGCCTATAATTCCTACCACAGCACAGAACTTGCCACGCCGCTCAGGTTCATAGATAAACTTCCTGAGCAACAGGTAAGCGGCGTATATAAATACTAAAACAAGTGTGGTAGTAAGGCGCACGTCCCACGTCCACCACACCCCCCAAGTTGGTTTTGCCCAGATAGGACCCGTCAATAACACAATTAAGCAAAACACAAAGCCTATCTCAGCCGATGCGTTAGCTACGTCATCACTAATGCGGCTACCCCTTGCCAAGAATACAATGCTTGCTATAAACGTCACAAACAGAGCGAAAAAGCCTACCCATGCACTAGCAACGTGGAAATAGAATATCTTTTGCACCACCCCCATACGCGCCTCTACAGGTGCGTAGATAAACGCAAAATACATTGCTATGGGGATAGCGACTAGCGTCAGCACATCAATAACCCTCATTGCTATCTTACTCATTATTTGTCAGCTTTTTTGCTTTGTATATCTCTCTATCAAGCGACCTCTGATACGAACTCCAGCTACCGTCAGCTACATTTTCTTTCTCTAAAACGCCGTAAAAACAGCCAAGTTTTGCATCCAAGTCGTCTAACTGGTGGATTAACATTGCTTCAGGCGTCTTAGGCAACTCTGGGGAACCGAACTCGCGCACTCCATGGTGACTCAGCATTATATGCCCTAGCTGCTGCTTTAGTTCTATGGGGAAGTTTTCTATCTCGCCCATATATCTATTTACCAGCCCGTAGCCCATTACCACGTGTCCCAGCAGTCTGCCGTCATCGGTGTATTCAAAGCCATTGTCCATACTTAGCTCAATAGTCTTGCCGATGTCATGGAGCAACGCACCGGTAACCGCTATGCTGGCGTTCACATCGGGATAGTTAGCCGATACGCGAGCTACGTTTTTTGCCACATGTAAAGTGTGTTCTAAAAGCCCGTGCATATATGCATGGTGTACACTCTTTGCAGCTGGCAGGCTCATAAACCTATCAAACACCTGTTTATCGTCAAAAAAGTTGCCTAGCAGGGCAAGCAGATATTTGTCCGTCACGTATTTTTCAACGAGATGCTTCAGTTCGTCCAACATTTTGCTAGGCTCTTGCTTGCTCTTAGGCAGAAATGCTGCTCCATCACCAGCAGATATAAAGCTCATCTCGCTAATCTTCAGCTGAGTTTGACTGTTATAGCTCTGCATCTCCGCCACTACAGACACCTTATCGCCTTTCTTCGGCTCAAACTTCAGCGTGCTCACATCAAACATTATGGCATTTGTCATGGCGCGTTTCTCGTCCGTAAGCGTCATACGCAGATAGGGCTTATTGTTCTTCGCCGTATGCTTTGAGAGTTCAAATATAAAGTATTCGTTTCTTACTAATAAATCCATTTACATCCTCATTCAACTATATCCTCACTGTCAACATCGCTGACCACTACCCAGATACCCTCCCGCCCCAGCGAGGAGAGCACCTCAAGCAATGTCTTTTCGCAATATGATGTAGTGTATATAACCACTCGTCCTGCGGTCTTATCAACTGTCCGCATTATCCCCAACCCGTCGTAGGAATCTAAAATAGCATTCAGATAAACGATATTTGCAGTGCTAGTCGTGGCATGGACTCTGCGGGAGCAGCTTGTCATACCAACTATACTATTATGCCACTATCGCTACCAGCCCCGCCAACCATACTATTAAGGGAGCTTGCAGGGGCTATCTTGATATTGCTTTTGATTTCAAGATACTTATTTTTTAGCTCATCAGGGCATTTGCTATACACGTATAAGAAATGCTTTTCCTCTATCTTTGCTACAAATGTAGGCTCATAAGGGTAGCCGTATGGGATAAGCGCAAGTTGAAATTGATTGTTGCCCGATGGAACAGTCTGTATATTGACCACTTCGCACAGCTGTTGTGTTACCTCGTCATAATCGCCGAGCACTACTTCGCCAGTCACTAGTTTTACCAGTTTCACATCCATGTTAAATACCGTCCTTTAATTTAATCAAGATAATCTAACTTACGCTTATCTCCTTGTCAAGCAGAAAGTCAACTTATTCGTATTCCTACCATAAGCTATTTTCCTCGTTGCTCCCGCCGTCTGAATGCCTCGCCCAATATTATTGCTACGGCATTGAACAGGTTTTCGGGTATACTGTAGCCCACGTCAACAGCCTTAAATAGCGTCTGTGCTAATGCTTTGTCTGTGTGAATATACACGCCTGCCTCTTGTGCTATGTCTATCAGCCGCAAGGCAAGCAACCCCTCCCCTTTTGCGATTACGCGAGGTCCTGTCTGGCTATCTTTTTCTCTATCATATTTTATAGCTACAGCATAGTGGGTTGGGTTTCTAATCACGGCATCTGCATTTTTAGCTTGCTCTACACGTTTCTCCGCCGCATCCTTCTGCGCTTGCTTTATGCGTTGCTTTACTTGCGGGTCGCCCTCTGCCATTTTCCAGTCTTCCTTTACCTCTTGTTTAGTCATTTTCAGGTCTTGGTGTGTCTGCCATTTCTGGTAGACAAAATCTATAAAACCTATTGCCATAACCGCTAGTGACATCTTCCACAGCAGTTCGTGTAATAGTTTTGCAGTAAAGACGCTACTGTCCCGCCATTCGGCATCCCCCATCCGCATAAGGTCTTCCATTCTGCTACGGATTATCATTACGCCTACTATGGTTAGCAGTGATATTTTGAGAAGTGCTTTAACTAGCTCCATCCCTTTGCGCTTCACATCAAAAAATTTCGGTAGCTGCGCAAAGAAGTTCAGTTTATCAAAATTTAGCCGCAGTGATTTGAACGATATGCGAAAACCTACTATCAGCACATTTGATAGGAATGCCATCGCAAATAATATAACAAATATTGGCAGGAGAATCTTGCCCATCATAAACAGCGTTACTGATAGTAGCTGCGTTACATTCTGAGCCTCTATCTGTGTAGCAGGGAACTGAAAGAACACGCTGAAAAGCTCGCCCGACTGCTTGACGAACATCGGAAAGTAGAAATATATAAACACCGATAGGGTGAACAGGAATAACCCTGCCGTCAGCTCTCTGCTCTGCGGTATCTGCCCCTGTTCCTGCGCTTTCCGCAGCTTAAAGGGTGTGGGTTCCTCTGTTTTTTCTGATGAATCTTCACCCGGTGGCATCTATCCCTCCTGTTAGAGTGGTAACATTATGAACTAGAGCAGTTGTTTTGTCAAACTGCTGTTGAAAGTTTAGTGTACTTGTGCTAGTTTAGCCACATGCACTTTTCTATGCTAGGGCTTAATCACAACACTGCACCCATTGCAGTCCGTGAGAGGTTTGCTGTGCCTGATGACAAGCTCGCAGGGGCTTATGCTCATCTGCTATCAATGCCATGCTTTTCTGAGGCTTTGATATTATCAACTTGCAATAGGGTGGAATATTACGTTTGCACAGACGAACTGGATACTAATGCTTTGCTGGCAGCGGTATCAGAGCTATGCGGACTGGATGGGCAAATTATCAGCAAATATTCGTATTTGTTTTCGGATGCCGATGCTGTCAAGCATTTGGCTGCTGTTGCATCTAGTGTAGATAGTTTGGTGGTGGGAGAGCCACAGATATTGGGGCAAGTTAAGGATGCATTCATCAGTAGCCACAGATATAACGGGCTTGGTGTGCATCTCGGCAGGCTGAGAGATTTTGTGTTTAGAACGGCAAAGCGCATCCGCACCTACACTGCAATATCAGAAAACGCTGTCTCTGTGAGCTACGCCGCTGTGGACTTAGCCAAGAAGATATTCGGTTCATTGGCGAATAAGCGTGCTCTTATAATAGGTGCCGGCGAAATGTGTGAGCTGGTGGCAGGCTACCTTGCCAGTGCTAACATCGGTGAAATTATCATTACAAACCGCACTTATAGCAAGGCTTGCGAACTTGCACGTAAAGTGCATGGTAAGGTTCATGGTATGGCGATAGAGTTTGCTGGGTTTGCAAAAATCCTGCCTAGTGTGGATATTACTATCAGCTCAACGGGTTCGCATATAGCAATTGTGAATAAAGATATGGTGGCTGCCGCTATGGAGCAGCGCAAACATGCCCCGATGTTCTTTATAGACATCGCTGTTCCGCGCGATATAGCAGCTGATGTGGATGAACTTGATAATGTATACGTTTATGACATGGACGACCTAGCGCAAGTGGTTGATACTAATAGAATATTACGTGAGGGGGAGGCGAAAAAGGCGATGGCTATGATAGCCAGTGCCTATGAGCAGTTTGAACAGCAACTGAATGCTATTGCCGCCGCCCCCGTCATCAAGAAGCTACGAGAATACGCCGATGAGCTTGCCGAAAAATCCCTGCAAACATACTGTCGTATAAACAAAATAACTAATCACGACGACATTGCAAGCGTTAGGAACTTGCTAGTCGCATATACCAACAAGCTACTGCATAAGCCTATCATAAAGCTGAAGTCGTCTATTGCGGCAGGTGAAAAGGTGTTTGAACTAATGTAAATAATGTTTGCAGGAATTTGACAATCTATCAACAATCATATACAATACTCATTTACCTTGTAAGGAGCGTCTATGAAGCTAGAAAACATAAT
>BNUJ01000056.1 GCA_025997275.1 Deferribacterales bacterium | reverse complement strand
GGTTCTGAGGTTGCACGGAAAAAAGTTGTTAGATTATCGGGTATCGTATCGCCTGATTGCACCTTGGTAAAAGATATTCCATTTTTTATTACTGGTTTTAAGGGTTAGTTAGAGATTAAAAGCTATTCTTAGCCTCCACTGATGAGGAGAGAAATACCTAATAATCTCTGACTGCCCTTAGAAAACCATTCATACGTTCACAGCGTAAGGATTACTTACAACATTCTAGTCCAGTCAAATGTATAATCGCCGACAACTCCTTGTCACGGTGGCGTAAATCAATGTTGCTATAATTTATAGATATGCTAAACTAGCCGTATGGATGTAAAAGAGATTGGTGCAGGGGAGTATAGACACCCGTGGGAATTGTCGCGAGCTGAATGCATACTAGGTATCATACCGCAACCGTCTAATACATACATACATACTACATACATACATACATACATACATACATACGCAGACATTGGCTCGGGAGATAACTACTTTGCAAAAAAGCTATTAGACAAAACGCAGGGCAAGGTTTTTGCTGTTGATTTAGCCTTTCCTGATGCTCAGCGGGACGATGGAGGGGTAATCTGTCTAAATAACATTGAGAAACTAGAGGACAAATCTATAGATTGTGTCTTGTTAATGGATGTTCTGGAGCACGTAGAGGATGAAGGAGCATTTCTGAAAGGTGTTCTCAATAAACTATCAGATAATGGAAGTGTCGTGATAACCGTGCCAGCGTGGCAGTTCTTATGGTCTCCGCACGATTCTTTTGTTGGGCATTTTCGCCGCTATCGCAAGGGGCGATTATTGAGGTTGCTCGTTGACAACAATCTAATAGTAGAAAAGAGCCACTACTTCTATACGAGCTTGTTTGTATTGAGTGCTATAACATTAGTGCTGAAAACGCTTAAAATACGATATGAGCATGCCTTAAATATTGCTGAATACGTAGTATGGGATTATAGCAAAAATGACATAAGAACTAAAATGGCAAAAATAGCATTAAATGTTGATTTCTTCATAAATAAAGTCCTAGACAAACTGCACATTCACCTACCGGGGCTATCAATCCTAGCTGTGTGCAAGAAAAATAGAGAATAAAATTGCATTAAGATGCTAAGTGCCTAATGCTTGACAGAAGTGCTCATCATACTATATGATTACCCCTATGGATTTACAGACTAAGTATAATAAACTGCATGAATATCTAGGCTCGCTTGGTAGCGTTGCTGTGGCGTTCTCAGGCGGGGTGGACTCAACATTCCTGCTGAAAGTTGCCCGTGATGTGTTAGCTGATAAAATTATAGCGATTACCGCTAAATCGTGTTCATTCCCAGAGAGAGAACTAAATGAAGCAAGAGCATTTGCGGTGTCTATCGGCGTTAAACATATCATAGTTGAGTCTGAAGAGCTTGATATTGAAGGTTTTTCACATAACCCTACTAACCGCTGTTATCTGTGCAAGAGTGAACTATTCAACAAGATTTGGGCTGTCGCTCGTGAGCATGATATTGTAAATATTGCGGAAGGTTCTAATATGGACGATAACGGCGACTATAGACCGGGGCTTACTGCTATCAGTGAACAAGGGGTGAAAAGCCCGTTGCGTTTTGCAGAACTATATAAATCAGAGATACGGGAACTATCTAAACGACTTAATCTCAACACTTGGAACAAACAGTCGTTTGCCTGCCTATCGTCACGTTTCCCCTATGGAGAGGAAATAACGCCTGCCCGACTTGGTATGATAGACAAAGCCGAGCAGTACCTGCTAGATTTAGGGCTAAAACAAGTGCGTGTGCGTCTGCACAATGGTAGCCTTGCTCGCATAGAGACAGACGATGCGGGTTTTGTTCAGCTGACAGAACAGGCTAGACGGGCAGATGTTTATAATAGATTCAAAGATTTGGGCTTTACTTATGTGTCTATTGATATGCTCGGCTATCGCACGGGTAGTATGAACGAAGCACTATGATAACAGGCACTTTAGTAAATGTTGTAGCGGTGGTTGCTGGCGGTGTAATAGGGCTAGGAGTATCCCGCCTTGGACGCAAGAATACAACCCATGTTTCAAGCGCACAAAACACGCACGGACAATTGTCTGAACGCGTGATGAAAGCATTTGGGCTTGTAGTTATGGCGATTGGCGTTCGTATGATTATGGAGGAGCACGACGTTCTGTCAGTGGTTTTCTGTATTGCGCTGGGCACGTTAATAGGTGAATTGTTAGATGTTGAGGGGGCTATAGAGCGGTTCGGGGAGTGGTTAAAGGAGCGGACGGGTTCTAGCAATGCTACGTTTGTGAGTGCATTTCTTACGTCCACAGTGCTATTTTGTGTAGGAGCAATGGCTTTTGTAGGCTCGTTGAACGATGGATTGAAAGATGAGCCTGATGTATTGTTTGTAAAAAGTATGATGGATTTTGTATCGTCAATTTTATTATCTGCGACAATGGGCATAGGTGTGCTATTTTCCGCTGTTTCTGTGTTGGTTATTCAGGGGGCAATCTCGCTGGGTGCATCGCAGCTAGTATTTTTAATGAACAATCCGCTCTACATAAATGGTTTAACGGTGGTAGGCGGGGTGATGATACTAGGTATAGGTGCAAATGTGTCAGGTATGGCAAAAATACGTGTAGGCAATATATTGCCAGCGTTGCTGTTAATAATATTGGTAGATGCCATTATGATTGCATATAAAGGGACGTAATGGCTAATAAGAACTTAATTATAAAGTGTTTGTGTATTATATTGCTGGCAATTGTGTCCTTTGCTTGCAACAAGAAGCCAGCGCAGCCATCCGTTGACAACTCATCCGCTAGACAGGTCACTATGATTGTTGAAAGCGTCATACCAGAAATCAGTGCTGGTAATGAACTGTTCCTAAAAGGTGATTTTCATGGTGCTATATCACACTATGAACAAGGCTTGAAGCAGAACCGTGCGGTTGCCTACTATAATATGGGTGTCAGCTACTATATGACTAGCGACATAGTAAGTGCAGAAAACTGTTTTAGAAATGCAGTCGTTGAAGACCCTAGCTTTGATGAGGCGGTAATGAATCTTGTTGCTGTGCTTGCCGAGCAAGAGAAGACTGTTGAGGCAGAGAACTACCTTTCACGTCTTGTGAACAAACAGAAGTCTGCTCGCGTGTATATTGATATGGCGAATATATCTATCAAAAATAATAATTCTGCTAAGGCGAAATATTACTATGAAAAGGCTCTTTCCATTGACAACACATCTGACTTCGTCCTGTCAAACTATGCTAACTATCTAGTAAGCATAGGCGAATTAGACGAGGGGGAGCGAATATTAGAGCTTTTAGAGCCTAAAGATTTTGCTGTCCTGTATAACCTTGCCTATATATCGTGGACACGTGGCGACAAAGGGACTGCCTTTGACAGGGCTATGTTAGCGTTCAACCAAGACCAGACTAGCGATGAGGGCAACAACAAACTAGCAACATTGTTTGCTGAGATGAAACGCTATGACAGTGAGGCGGAGACGTTAAGACGATTGATTATATGGAATCCTAAGAAAGAATATCGCCTGCGCCTAATAGAAAGCTATTTGCACAATCTTGATGTAAATAGGGCGGAGGACGAGGCATCTCATCTACTATCAGACTATCCGTCCGACTCTGATGCTATAGTCGCATATTACGGTGTTATGATTGCACGTGGACGTGTGAGTCAAGCGGGCAATTATATTCGCAGTGCTAATAGTCTTTATCCGTATAGCGAACAGTTATTTTACCAACTAGTGCGCCATATTTGCTTGTATGAATCTAACCCGCTGGTAGCGCAGGATATGCTAACAGCTACCAATGCCGATAGTCCATTTGTGAACTTGGCACGGGTGGCGCTCTATTCTAGGATGATGAACCTGTCGCAAGCAGAGGCAATGCTGGCACGTGTGCCGGTGCATACAAGCGATGACTACTTTATCTATAAAAGTTTCCTCCTGTTTAAGCAGGGAGATATGCGTGCGGCTGAAAAGATGGCGTTACAAATAAACGAAACTAAGGCGGAATATTTTTGGTATAACTTCGCTGTAGCATGGAATTTGCATAACTCTGAACGCGTTTCAGAGTTATTGAATAATTATGTGAACGACCAAATCATTACTTTGCGTGTACCGCAGTTTAATTTTACGTTGCTGCCTCTCGGCAACGATATGCCATTTGTCTATAAGTTTGATAATACGCCGACAGACGTGGCTGGTATGTTGTTATATCCGTTTTTCGTAGAACCTGATGAAATGTATCAATTCTTAGCCACAGGCTATAAGATGGTTAAGAATAACGATGCTGATGCTGCACTTGGGGAGCTTGAACGCTCGCTTGCATTCAGCGAAGGGGTGAGGCAGAACAACACGGGGGTGGAGAATGTTATCAAGTTTAACTTTGACGAGGCTATGCATCGTTTCAAGGGTGCAGAAGTTTTATTAAAATCAAATGCATTTGTGTATTATAACATTGGGCTTATGTACTACTTTGACGGCGATATGAATAGTGCGCTTACGTATTTTAATAATTCCATATCACAGAATAGCTATATGTCCCCTGCTCACCTAGGGCGCGGGCTTGCACTGGAACGGATGGGGGATATAATAGAAGCTAAAGGGGCGTATAGTGCGGCTATTTCCAGTGCGGATGAATATTTAGGGCTTACCAGTCAGCATGCAGGGCAGACTACAAATATGTTGCTGACTATGATAAAACAGGCAAAGTATCTAGCATTTATTGCGTTAAACGTTCCAGATAAGGTGATTGCTGAGGCTGATAACGACACTAACCCTAATAATTACACTAAAGGTATCCGCTCGCTTGCGCAATATATGGTTAATAGAGATGAGCGACATTTGCGAGAGTTCGGTAAAAGCCCGCTATATAGGAGCAAAGAGTTGCAATATTTGATAGAGTTGTCAACTAAACCTGCGTCTGGGATTGTTGAGCATCCGTCAGATGACCTATACACCGTGATGTCGGCGAAATATATTATGGCGCAGCGCAGGCGAACATTGTCTGATATGTATATCAGCGCACACCTTGATAAGAAACGTGTCAAGGTAGCTATGGTGAACCTTGCAACCCTGCTACACGACAAACCGCTGGGCATTCGCCACTTACAGGAGCTAGGACGTGCCGATATGGGGTATGTTCCGCAGTATAAGGCGGCATTATACTTTTTCCTATGGACTAGGGACTTTGTCAATGCAGAAGCAACTCTTGGCACGTTGCTACAGATGAAACAGCTAGACAAGGAGAGTACGTATTATATGCTGTTATACTATCTGATAAACCATAATGCGCCACGCCTAGACGAGACTCTGCCAAACTACACATTGCAATATCCATGGGACTACCGTAGCTTAATCCTCACAGCCGCAAAACAGCTGAAAGACGAGAACTATCGCGAATTTCTTTCGCAAATCACCTCTATGATGGAGAAAGACCCATTCCTGTTTGATAAGATGCCATTGGCACTGGACATAGAAAGGTTCTAGTAAATTGTATAATTTTTCTTGACTTTTCGTCCTATTATAGCTATTATATTAGCTATAATAAGGTGAAAATAGTATAAATGGATAATATATTAGCTATAAAGCTAGGGTTGATTGAACGAATAAAAAGTCGCCGCAAAGAGGCGAGACTTTCGCAGAGTGTATTGGCAAACAGGACTGGCGTCAGTCTTGGTTCAATCAAGCGTTTAGAAAATAAGGGTGAAATATCGCTATCTGCTCTATTCAAAATTGCTGTGGTGTTGGGCTATGAAGATGATTTTAACCAGTTGTTTGCCCGCAAGAACTTTCAATCGTTAGACGAGATTATAGATGCAAAATAAAGTTATCAATATTTTTTATCATGGACAGAAGGTCGGTCGCATAGCAATGAATGGTTTTGTGTGCGCCTTTGAGTATGATGTGCAGTGGCTGGCTAATGGCTTTTCTATCTCGCCATTCTGTAGCTGAAAAGGTCGGGCTAGACCTAAAAAAGGCAAGGGAAATTATAGGGGAAGTAAAGACAGTGTTTATAGGCTGATGAGCTACTATAATATCTGATTCAAAAATTGCTTCAGTCGTTCATTTTTTGGGTTGTTGAAAAAGTTTTGCGGGGTGTCAACCTCTAAAACCGCTCCTTGGTTCATAAAGACCACCTTATCAGCCGCTTGATTAGCAAAGCCCATCTCGTGCGTTACCACCACCATAGTCATACCCTCGCGGGCAAGCTGTTTCATAACATCTAACACTTCGCCTATCATCTCTGGGTCTAGGGCACTGGTCGGCTCATCAAACAATACTACCTTAGGCTTCATAGCAAGTGAGCGCGCAATTGCCACCCGCTGCTGCTGTCCGCCAGACAGTTGCGAGGGATACGCATAAAACTTGTCTCCAAGCCCAACTTTCTGTAAAAAATATTTAGCCGTTTCTTCAGCCTCCTCGCTTGACACTTTACGGACAACACTAGGTGCGAGTGTCACATTATTAAGCGCAGTCATGTGCGGGAATAGGTTAAAACTCTGAAACACCATCCCTATCTCAGCCCGTAGGTTATTTATGTTGAAACTATCGCCCATTAAATCCATCCCGTCAACGATAATCTTGCCGCTGTCTGGTCGCTCTAACATATTAAAAGTTCTTAAAAACGTTGACTTGCCAGAGCCGCTGGGACCGATTATGACAACAACCTCGCCTGCCTCAACCGTGAGGTGGGCGTTATCCAGCGCACGAACGTCCGTATGCCCCACAGAGGTGGCAATAAATGTCTTGCAAACATCTTTAGCATATATTATAGGTTCAGGCATTATGCGATATTATACAGAAATTACATAAAAATACAAGCAACTACCAGTGCTTAACTTTTTATGCTATTTTCTTATTTTTATGGTATATTTACAACGCTATATATCATGTTTTGGTTGGAGGGCGCATGTTTATTGCTAATGCGGGGGAGCTTTCTGGCGACAACTACAGAAAGAAGCTAAATTGTTCGGAGTCTGTGCTTCAAGCCTTTGATGAGCTGTGCAAGCTTGGCGTCGGTAGCGGTGTAAGGTTAGCCACTGGGTTTGGTGGTGGGATAGGTCATTCAAATGACATTTGCGGTGCGCTTTCAGCTAGCATAATGGTGCTGGGTGCTTTGAAGGGACGTATTGAGCCACAGGACGGCGACTTGTCAGAGATTTATAAACTCAGCAAAGGTTTTCATAACTGTTTTAAGACACAATTTAATGGCACAACATGTGATGTCATACGCAAACATGAATTTGGGACACGTGAACAAAGACTCAACTGCTTAGATGTAATCACTAAAACGGGCGAGCTGTTAGCGAAATATTTGTCCGATAACGCTTTAACGAGAATAGGTTAGTTTGCAACAGGTTGCCTTTCAAAACTATTCACTATACAACAGATGGAAAGCTTCACCCCTGTTGTTGGATAGACTACACCTACGGTGAGTATGCACAAACAAATGTGTATTGAGCTTGGGTTGATAGATAAGATGGATGGGGTTAATGTTTCTGTCCATGCCGCTAATTAGCACTAATCACTACAAAATTTCCACAACTGGTCGTCTGTCTTGGTATTTGCGGAAGTAGCGTCTGACGGTGCGAATAATTAAATCTCTGCCACCCTTAACCCCCGTATGAATATCCTTTAACATACCTTTCAGTTGTGTGCTTTGTGCATTGCTCATAGTGAATCCATACGTGCGCACCCGCACGCCCTTGCCGTCTAACCCCAGTAACACAAGCCCATCACGTGCTAGTTGCCTGCGCACATTCAACCCGTCATCGTCAAATAGATAGTTGCCCCTGTGGTCGGCATATAGCCTGCCAGACGGCACCTCTCTCTTATTCATAAAGGAACTATCCCTAAAAATGAGCTTTTCCCCAGACTCCATGAGCAAACAGTTATCAGCTCTAACGCCAGACTTAACTGCAACATCAATGTTTTTCTTGATGTGCATATACTCGCCATGTATAGGGATAAAATATTTGGGCTTGAGTGCCTTAATGAGCATCTCCGCATCTTTCGGCGTGATATGTCCTGAAGTATGCACAAACTCATCACTCGCCTGCACTACATCTGCCCCAAGTCGCATAGCGGCGTTTATGACAGCACTTATGTTCATCTCATTGCCGGGTATAGCCCGTGAACTAAATATTAACGTATCGTCGTCCGACATCTTAATGACTCTGCGCTCATCAAAGGCTATAGAATGCAATGCACTGGCAAACTCGCCCTGACAACCCCCAGCCATATACACTAAATCATCAGCAGGTTCGTGGAACGCCGTATTAGCCGTTAGTAGCATATCATCGGGCAAATCTATCAGCCCCATCTCTTTAGCTATCAACGTAGTGCGCTCCATAGCTGCTCCTACTATGACAATCTTGCGCCCGACGCGTTTAGCTGCCCGCGCTACCGAGCTGACACGAGTCACATTAGAGGCAAATGTTGTGAAAAATATACGTCCTTTAGCCTGCTTAAATAGCTTAACGAGATTCTCATAAACCTCTTCCTCACTGATATTAATCTTGTTGCTTGAGTTAGCGTTAGTAGAGTCTAACAATAGGCAGGTGAGGTTATCTGTTTTTAGACTTGCAGCTAGTTTATTAAAATTATCAGCTCGCAAGTCTGACATGTGCAACGCCGAAAAATCGCCGCTGGTAAGGCGCAAACCATACGTATCAGGGATAGAGTGTGGCAATCTGACGAAATCTATCTTAAACCCGCCAATTTCATGGCTACGTTGCCCATCAACAACTTTAATCTCTGCTTTTGTCTGCCCGTAGCTGAGTTTATGTTCCACCAGACGTGCCGTGAACGCCCCTGTGTATATAGGCACTCTTAAAATATCAACTAGCATATCCACGCCACCGATGTGGTCTTCATGACCATGTGTGAATACTATGCCGTCAATTTTCTTTTTAATCTGTTTTAGATAGTCCATACGCGGGTAGAGGCAGTCAACACCCGGCATAGAGGCATTCGGAAACATCACCCCACAGTCAACTACCACTGCATTGCGTGCTGTTTCATAGACATATAGGTTCATCCCTATCTCGCCTGCCCCGCCAAGACAGGATATTTGAATATCATTATTCTGCATTAGAACAATAATATACTAAAATAAACAGATTAGCAAGGGGGAAAAGCCTTTATATCGTGAAAATTCTTCTTGTTATGTCTAAAAGTTCTGTCAAGAATGCATTAGGAATAGTTTCTACACTGCCACTATGCCTTGCTGGTAGCAGTTCATTCACCCTTACAGCATTTCCATCGTAAAACCCTTTAACTGCTAACATGACATTACCCTCAACTACCTTATGGATATATAATAACAGACAGAATGAAAACCTGTCAAGTTTTACCTTGGCAACTATACACCCGACTAGATTAAAAACAGGTAAATTATGCTTGACGAAAGTACGTCAAATATACTCCAGCAATAGCTCATAAGCCAATAAAAAGTTTGTAAATTTAGCCAAGGTTAGAATGACACGTTTTTTACCTTTGTAGCACGATTATTTTTAGATGTCAAAAGAAATGCTATGAGTCCCTATCCTAACCCTTCTCAGCGGTTTCACCGCCACCCCTCTTATATTCTCCCCCAACGGGGGAGCGTCTCCGCAGGAGACGATGGGGTTTTGTACAGCCAGAGATACTCATCTAGTGGGAGGGAAATACCCGACCACAACTTTCTCGAGAT
>BNUJ01000055.1 GCA_025997275.1 Deferribacterales bacterium | reverse complement strand
CTATAAAACTGGATGAGGGGGATGAACTGATGGGTTCATTACTCACGTCTGATGACGACAAGATATTTATGGCGTCTAGGCATGGCAAGTCTATACAGTTTTTTGCTAAAGCCGTTAAGACGCGCAAGCGTATGGCTGGCGGTATGCGCGGTATGCGTCTATCAGGTGGCGACAGGCTGGTATCGTTAGAGGTTATCAACGATAATGGGGCTATAATGTCTGTCACCGTTAATGGCTATGGCAAGCGGACGGAGTTGTCCGAATATCGCGAGCAGTCAAAAGGTGGTAGTGGAGTAAAGCTTGCTAATATTACTGCTAAAACTGGCGATATAGTGGGAGCTATGCAAGTGCAACCTAACGATGATGTAATGCTAGTGACTAAGAGTGGCAAAGCAATTCGTTTTGCTGTTAGAAATATATCGGTCGTAGGTAGGGCGACACAAGGTGTGCGACTAATGGACACTGGTGGCGATGAGATAATATCAATAGCGGTAATACGCGACAATGATGATGAGCAACAAGATTAGAAACTTTAACAATTCCCCCTCTTTAGAGGGGAGATTGTTAAAAATAACGCAAAATTATAGGAACGTTTTATAGCCCTCGTAATTCTTTTTCAGCAGGTTAGGCGTATCTAGTCCATAAGGGCAATGAGCCTTGCAATGTCCGCAACCTATGCAGTTGTTGATTTTAGACATTTTTTCCTGCCACTCAGGGGTGAGCCATAGTGCAGGGACGGAACGACGTAACATTAGCGACATACGTGCACAGCTAAATATCTCAATACCAGCAGGGCAGGGCAAGCAGTAACCGCAAGCACGGCAAAACTCACCCGATAACTCAGCTCTATCCTTTTCAATGCGTTTTTTCATCTCTTCTTCGGGGATAATTGAGCCAGTTATTGCTTTTACTAGACCGGTCAGTTCGTTCTCACGTTGAATACCCCAAATAGGCACGACATTCACGAGCATTGCAAGCCAGCTACGCGACAAGGCAAGGTCAGTAAGCAACCCTCCACTCAACGCTTTCATAGCAATAAAACCAACATTTTTCTGCATACATAGCTGAGTAAGCTCTACTTCCTCTGGGGTGGATAGATAGTTTATAGGGTATTGCAGGATATCGTATAGTTCGCTTTCCGCCGCTTCTTTCGCGATATGGCGACGATGGTTAGTTATGCCTATGAAACGGATTTTCCCTTGTTGCCTAGCTTCTAGCATAGCTTCATACATACCGGTGCCGTCATCGGGCTTAGGACAGTAATCGGGGTTATGAAATTGGTAAACGTCAATATGGTCTGTCTTTAGCAGGGTTAGGCTAGTTTCTAAATCTTTCCAAAAAGCGTCTGGGGTCTTCGCACCTGTCTTTGTTGCAAGTATAAAACTAGAACGCCTATACGCTATAGCTTTGCCGATTTTTTCTTCGCTGTCAGTATAAGCGCGGGCAGTGTCAAAATAGTCTATGCCACTATCAAGTGCCCGCTGTAGTATTGCTACCGCAGTTCTCATGTCTGCTCGTTGCAACGGCAACGCACCGAAACCGTCTTTATTTACAAAGAGTCCTGTCCTGCCAAGTTTAGCTTCTAGCATAAGTCTAATCCCCCTAAATAAATATAGGGTGATGATATAACGTTATTTCTAACTTGTCAATAAAACATCTGGCAATTATACTTGACTGGACTAGAAACAAATAAATTATGCTTGACGAAAGCACGTCAAATATGCTCCTGTGATAGCTCATAAGCCAATAAAAAACTTTGTAAATTTAATCAAGGTTATTTTTACAAAGTTGACGAGTGAAAACTCCCTCCACTTAGACGGGTGAGGAAAAGTCCACCCTTACAGCTTATAACGTTTCTTTGACAAGTGAAAATATTCGTGATATAAGGGATAAAAAACGTGTAAAAATAACCTTGGTTTATTTTACAAAGTGAAAAGAGGGGTGAATAGCAGTGTTTTATAGCAATTTACAGGATTTTGTCAACAAGTTTAGACATCTATTCTTTGTTCTCATATCATTAGCAGTCATTGTTTGTATCTATGCGCTGCTGTCGTTCGTCTTTGTAGGCAGAACAGATGCAGTGCCTCTGAAGTGGCAGAAACATTTAGAAATATCACAACAAGAACTATATAAGAACCTAGACAACTTCAGCATAGTTGGCGTGGACAAGAATGTTCTACGTAGCGATGTATCTGATAACTCTAGCATAATCGTTGATTTAGGTAATAGGGCGACAAAAGACTACAAGCGGGTATCATTGCTTATATCTAGGCTTAATACGACTAATAGCAGATTTAGGGCAGCATGGCTATCATTTGTTGATAAATCGGGCAGGCAGACTAATAGAACCTTTGGTATGCTAAGAGATGGGTTTAACTCATCAAAGGCTGTAAAAGGGAATATTCCCGAGCAGTTCACAATAACCTTATCAAGCGAAAAGAGCGGTTTTTCTATGGAGGTTGAACGAGCATATTTAAGCAAATATTCTGTGTTGCCAAACAAGTTTATTCCCCCTTTTATCATACTTTCGCTGTTTGCGGTAGCTATATCTTGGTGTTGCTTTTACAAGGGACTGCACAGGTGGGTGCTGGCTAAAAACTGGGCGTTATTTGCTATTATAGTCGCCATTCAACTGATGTTTGTAGCCTACTATAGAGACCAAGCTAAGGGTAATATTGGCGAGGAAATGTCCATAATTGTGACTGCTAATCGTGCTGAAACGATTTTCGCACTCATTCCTAACACTGTTGATAGGGTATATAATGACTTTGGTGCTGGTAGTGTCTGGCATTCCTCTCAGGACTTGTTTAATTCTGTAACGGCACAGCCGAATGAAGGGTTATCTCATTTGAATAGGTTGAGAGCTAGGCAACCAGAACATTCTATTACACACTATATTCAACTTCACCTAGCTTCAATGCTATTTCCCAATACTTTTAGCTATTGGCTAGGAGTGTTGTTGAATATCCCTTACTATTTGGGAACGTGCATTCTTTTATACGTCATATCGAGACGTTTCCTGTCGGGCAGGCTTGCTCTACTGCCCCTTGTTTTCTATGGTTTCAGTGCTGCTGGTATTTACACGCCTACCTTTGCTCGCTCATATATGCTATCAGCGTTCTTTTGTGTTTTGTCTATTTATTTGTTATTGAACATGTTGGATGGTTCTAGGTTAACAAAAAGGTTTTATCTGCTGCTCGCACTCACATTCTTTTTAGGTTTTGATGCACATAATTACTTTTTGTTATGGTTCGCGGGTATATCCGTTGTGCCTGTTGTGCTACTGTTCTATCGCAAACGTTTTATGGATATTGCTAAATGTGCAGTTGCTCTTGTAGCCAGCTTTACTGCATATATGCTCTTTGCGGTGCATTCGTTTGCTATATCACATGCCGTAACTTATTATAGTATTAGCACACACTTAAAAAGATTTTCTGAAGCCTTTACTCTTATAGCAAACGGATTTGGAGCGATATTCTGGTGCATTTTTGTAATTGCTGTTATAGGTTTCTTATTCTATAACAAAGCTAAAATATATGTCTATTCTGATGTTTCAGAGCCAGAGCATAGCTTTAGTCAACAACCGTTAGCATTGCAGGGACTTGCTGTGCAACTGTGTGTTTCTATGGCGATAGGCATATTCGCCTACATACTGGCAAATGTTTTAATATCAGATTATCCCTCTACCCCTATTTGGCGTTACTTGGCAATATCTCCAGCGATAGCTTTATTGCTAATACTATTTATAAATGAACTTATTAGCCGAGTGGTATATGATATTCCCCTATATCGCCAGCTATTTGCGGGTATGGTGCTGATAATTTCATTTATAGGTTTTTATAACAGAGTAGAACCTATTAAAATAACTGGATACTATGAGCGTGCCAACTATGCAAAAATTGCTGAACCATACAGGGATATAGCAGCTATCTGCATATCATATACAGACAATAGGATACTTGCTATAATGAATCTTCGTGAGGCTATAAGTATAAAGCCTGATAGCATTGCAGAGCTTGACAAAGCCCTAGAGCACGTGAAAGACGATAAAAGCGTGGTTGTATATTTTGGAGCAGATACAGGCTGGGAGCCTAAGTGGGCTGAGTATAGACAGTTTATCATAGACGCTATGCACCAACGTGGCTACACAAAACGTGTGCCCTTCATAGACGGTGTCAGCTGGATATTCTCAAAATAATCAGCCACCGCTATCTCATCAATATTGCCAAACATCTTTCATTTTTATTTGTTTTCTGTTAGAATGCAAAATTATATTTATTGGAGGGCATGTTAGAACTATGAAAGTGAAATTTTTATTGGCAGTATTTGCGGTTTGCGCAATGCTTGCGAGTGTTAGTTGCGGTAAGAGCAAAGGGGACGAGCTTGTAATTGGTGTCCAAGGTCCAGAAACTGGTAGCATTGCTATCTACGGGCTATCAGACCTAAGTGGTGCTCAACTGGCAGTAGATGAAATCAATGACAAAGGTGGTATCAACGGGAAGAAGTTAAAACTTGTTCACTACGACAGTCGTGGCGACAAGACAGAAGCGGTTAACGTTACCCAACGCCTGATTAACAACGACAAAGTTTGCGCCATATTAGGCGAAGTTACGTCTGGAGCGATGTTTGCCATAGGTAAGATAGCAAACGACAGTGGCACAGTTGTATTATCAGCAGGTGCTACGGCTGAGGGTGTAACAGACAATATGCCGTTCGTTTTCCGCGATACATTGCTTGATAGCGATGGTGCTCCGCAGACAATCAAGTTCTTGACGGCAAATAAGAATTGGAAGAACTTCGCCATTATAACATCTGTCAACAATGACTACTCTGTTGGATTGTCCAAAATATTCAAGGAATCTATCCTAAGTAACGGCGGCAGTGTTGTGGCTGAACAGTCTATCAGTGATGGCGATACTAATATATCGGCACAGATAACGGCTCTTAAGAACAAGACTTTTGATGCGGTAGTTTTTTCTGGCTACTACCAAGAGGCAGCTTTAATATTGTTAGAACTCCGCAAACAAGGGATAAAAGTTCCGCTCGTGGGTGGCGATGGTTTGCAATCAGCAGAAGTCTTTAACGTGGCTAAAACAGCATCCTTTGGCTCGGTGTTCTTTGCAGGATTTGCTCCTAATGCTGATGTGCCTGTAATAAAGGAGTTCATCTCTAAGATGAACAAGCAGAAGAAAACTGCCGATATGTTCAGTGCACAAGGTTACGATGGTATATATTTATTTGCCGAAGCTATGAAAAAATCTGGCATGAACGACTGCACCAGCAAAGAACAACGCGATAAAATGCGGGCGGAGCTTGCTAGTACAAAAGATTTTCAAGGCGTATCTGGCAAGATGAGCTTTGATGAACAAGGCAATGCTAGGAAAGTCCCTTTTGTTCAAGAGTTCGTGGATGATGGCAAGGGTGGATACTCATGGAAGTTGATTAACTAGACTCAAATGGGCTAGCAATACAATAGGCGGAGGCATCTATGCCTCCGCCTACTTTATGAATATTATAAGGCATTATAAGATAAAAAAGATAAAAAAGAAAATCTAATCAATATATTATCTTGAAATTGTTAAAAATATTTGCTATCATTGAAAATTATTATGGTTATTCAGCAATTATTGAATGGACTTACGCTCGGCGGCATTTATGCTCTGATTGCGCTCGGCTATACTATGATTTACGGCATAGTTAAGCTCATTAACTTTGCACATGGCGATGTGTTTATGCTAGGTGCATTTGTGGGTTTCTATGTGGCAGTTCATTTTAGTAGCAATTTTATAGTGGTTATATTGGTTGCAATGGCTTTCTGTATGTTGCTTGGTCTTCTCATAGAGCGGACTGCCTACAGACCTCTGCGCTCTCCCAGTGCTAGTAACCTTATAGGCACAGTTATCATGGTGGGCGTGATAGCGGCGGCTGCCTTTCTTGGCAGAAATGGAATGAATACGTTATTTACGTCTGCAGTATTTTATGAGGGACTTGCGCTTATCGGTGTGGTGATATTTTTACTGGCAAAGGGTAAAATTCGCGTTAAGCATGCTGGTGCTAGTGGCACTTCCCGCATCAATGCACTAATTACTGCTATAGGTATGTCTATAGTGCTATCTAATACGGTGGCTATTATAAATGGACCCCAGCGCGTAACGTTCCCTCCTGTATTGGAGCTAGGTAGCTGGAACGTAGCGGGGATGAATATATCGGGTTTGCAACTTTTTATCATCACTGCCTCGTTAGTTTTGATGTTTATATTATATTTTATTGTCCACAAAACAAAAGCCGGTATGGCTATGCGCGCAGTCTCTCAAAACATAAATGCGGCTAGACTTATGGGTATAAACCCTGATAAAGTTATCGGTTTTACATTTGCGCTCGGCTCCGCACTTGCGGCTGCGGCTGGGGTGCTGGTGGGAGTATTCTACACCGTAGCAGACCCTAATATGGGTTCTATGTATGGCTTGAAAGCATTTGTTGCTGCAGTATTCGGCGGTATCGGTAGCCTACCGGGAGCTATGGTTGGCGGATTTGCGCTCGGTGTGGCAGAAGTGTTCGGCGTGGCGTTTATAGCACCAGCTTTTAGGGATGCTATCGCATTCGGCATACTGATACTAGTGCTTATAATTAAGCCTACCGGCATATTCGGCAGCAACGTTAAAGAGAAGGTGTAAAGTATATGGACGCAATATTTAATAGCTATACGTTGCAGATAATAACTATGTGTTGCATAAACATAATAATAGTGCAGGGGCTTAACCTAATATCGGGTATTACGGGTCAGCTGTCTCTTGGACACGCCGCATTTATGAGTATTGGCGCATATACTGTGACACTGCTAATGCTAGACCTGAACGTTCCCTTTTGGCTTGCCCTGCCACTCGCAGGACTCATTGCGGGGCTTGCAGGCTTTATGTTGGGAGTGCCTATATTAAGACTACGCGGAGACTATTTGGCAATATCCACGCTGGGTTTTGGAGAAATCGTGCGTGTTCTATTTCTAAATAGCACTACAACGCATGGCGCACTTGGCATAAGTAGCATTCCCCATTACACTACGCCACTTATAAGCGTTATACTCGCGATAGTTGGTTTTATTGTAATGTTCAACCTAACAAATTGCCGTTTTGGGTTGGCACTGCGCGGCATACGTGAGGACGAAATCGCCGCAGAGATGATGGGCGTTAATATCGCTAAATATAAAATGCTCGCTTTTGCTATAGGCACTGGTTTTGCTGGTATAGGCGGGGCGTTATATGCATGCCAGATAACGTTTATAAGCCCAGGAGATTTTGCCTTCACCCGCTCGTTTGAACAGCTGTCTATGCTGGTGCTAGGCGGAACAGGTAGCCTGCTCGGTGTGGCAGCTGGCGTTATTATCTTGACTGTAATACCAGAGGTGTTGCGGTTTGCTACCGAATATCGGATGGTTATGTATGGGCTAGCACTGCTTATCATAATGGTGTTCAGACCGCAAGGGTTGTTCGGCAACATTCGCGTGAACTTATAGAGGATATGCTATGACACCACTACTAGAACTACGTGATATATCTATCCAGTTTGGCGGCTTAAAGGCAGTGTCAAACCTGTCGCTCACAATAGAACGGGAGCAGATAGTAGGGCTTATCGGTCCTAACGGTGCAGGCAAAACGACAGTATTTAACCTAATCACGGGTATCTATAGACCTACCGCTGGGGGAGTGTTCTTTAACAGCGAAAACATTAACAAAAAACGTTCTTATGAACGCACGTGGCTGGGCATTGCACGCACATTCCAGAATATACGTCTGTTTAAGCAACTGACCGTTGCTGAAAATATAATATTTGCTATGCACTACAATAGAGATATTGGTATATTCTCGTCAATGCTACGTTTGCCACACTTTTGGCGTGAGCGGAACGAAGTCAACAAAAAGGCTAATGAATATTTAGAATATATCAATATGCTTGATATGCGGAACGAGCGGGCAGAAAACTTGCCGTATGGCAGGCAACGTGAACTTGAAATAGTCCGTGCCATAGCTACAGGTGCAGAACTGCTGTTGCTTGATGAACCAGCAGCAGGTATGAATCCACAGGAAACAAAACAACTAATGCGCTTTATAGACAAGGTTCGCAATGATATGCACAAATCAGTGTTGCTTATAGAGCATGATATGGGGCTTGTAATGGGCATATCAGACAAAGTAGCCGTGCTGGACTATGGACAAAAGATAGTTGAGGGCAAACCCAGCGAGGTGCAGCATAATAAGAAAGTAATAGAGACCTACCTTGGCAAGGGGGACGACGATGCTGAAAGTTAAGAATCTAAAAACAAACTACGGCAAGATACAGGCTCTGCACGGGGTGTCAATAAATGTTTATAAGGGCGAAATCGTTACCATTATAGGTGCGAATGGCGCAGGCAAGACCACTCTGCTAAACACCATAAGTGGCATATTAAAAAGCTCTGCTGGGAAAATCAGCTTTAATGGCACTGATATAACCAACGTTCCCGCAGAGAAAATCGTCCGTGCAGGGCTGGTGCAATCGCCTGAGGGCAGACAGATATTTCCACTGTTAAACGTTGAAGAAAACTTGCAACTTGGAGCATACCTGCGAGCAGATAAAGAACGTATAGATGAGGATTTAAGGCGTGTTCACGAGATGTTCCCCCGATTGAATGAGAGACGTAAACAGCTCGGTGGCACTCTGTCGGGCGGTGAGCAACAGATGCTCGCTATCGGCAGGGCACTTATGAGCAAACCTGAACTATTGCTACTTGATGAACCTTCGCTTGGATTATCGCCGATATTTGTTCAGCAGATATTTGAGGTAATCCGTGAGATAAACTCACAGGGCACGACTATCCTACTAGTAGAGCAGAATGCACACGTAGCACTGCAAACAGCAGATAGGGGTTATGTAATCGCCACTGGACAAATCATAATGGATGATGACGCTAAAGCTCTGCTGAAACATGATAGCGTCAGAAAGGCATATCTGGGTGGTTGATTCTTAGAGAAAAATTTCCCCCTCCGTAATACCGCCACCACCTTCTACGAGCACACGTATATCTCTAAGTTCAGTGTTAACATCGCTTAACCCAATAAGGTTAGTTACTGCATCAACTCGCCACCGCTATTACCGCTGTAGAGTGTTTTACCGCTTATTCACGCAACTTGTTTAGCCTACCTTGCAGAAAATATATCATATCGGTAATCAATTTTTCTTGCCAGTCTTGCTGGATGGGTGTTAGTGCAAATAGTTCGTAAGGCTCTCTATCTAGTGCTTCTGCTATTTTTTCAAGCATAGAATCTGTTGGAAATCTCTTCTCTTTCTCTATCAGAGCGATATAGTTGGTGGACGTGTCCACCCTGTCGGCTAATTTGGCTTGTGAATAGCCAAGTTGCGCCCGACAGGCTTTCATATTAGTAGCAAGCAAACTTCTCAATCGTGTCATTGTCATCACTCTACGTTATATTTATTTTTAATTATATAACATAAAGGTATTGACACAACGTTCGTATTGCCATATAAAATACCCTTAATATAACTTATAGTTATTAAATATTAGTTTTTTAGCTATTTATATAACTATAAGTCATATAACGATATGTTCATGCAAAGTGAACACGATGAAAAGGGGGTTAGGAAAAGATATGCAAAATAATGATATAGTTGTAGTCTTTGCTTGTGATGCCAATTACCTGCCTTATGCAGGGGTAGCAATCTGCTCGTTAATAGCCAACAGTTCTAGTGAAAATAATTACAAAATCTATATTTTGACATCAAGCGATAACTTGGTCACTGCTCATGTTGACAAAATACGCAGGTTGGCAGAAACGCACAATAATATAACAATTGAAGTGAGGGATGTAGGTTCTGCTATAAGCAAAGAAACAGCCACGATGTTTTATACAAGTTCCTATATTGTTCCTTCGTCCTATTACAGGCTATTCATATCAGATGTGCTGACTGAATATGATAAGGCACTCTATTTAGACTGCGACATTATTATACACGCTGATGTTGCAGAATTATTCAGGACATCGCTTGAAGAATATACGCTTGGTGCTGTGCGTGACTACCTTTCTTACTTCCATTGGTTGCAAAATGACGCTC
>BNUJ01000054.1 GCA_025997275.1 Deferribacterales bacterium | reverse complement strand
GACAAAGCAAAGGAGTTTGATGGTGTTCTAAAAATGGGACGCACGCATCTGCAAGATGCTGTGCCTATTCGATTAGGGCAGGAATTTGATGCATATCGCAGGTTAGTTGATAGAGACATTGCACGCATATCAACGGCATCAAAGAGCTTGTTGGCTGTTAATATAGGCGCAACAGCGGTAGGCACAGGCTTGAATGCTGATGTGAACTATATAAAGAATGTGGTTAAAGAGCTGGCAAAATTGACGAGCTATGACATATCTAATTCAGAAAGCCTTGTAGATGGAACGCAAAACGCCGATGCATATATAGAAATCAGCTCAGCATTAAAAGTGTGCATGGTGGGGATGTCAAAGGTTTGCAACGATATACGTCTAATGGCATCCGGTCCGCGATGCGGGTTGAACGAATTACTCTTGCCACCACGTCAGCCCGGTAGCTCTATAATGCCGGGCAAAGTCAACCCTGTAATGGCTGAAGTAGTGAACCAATCAGCATTTCAAGTAATAGGCAACGACTTGACAATCTCTATGGCATGCGAGGCGGGACAGTTTGAGTTGAACGTAATGGAGCCTGTCATCGTCTATAACCTGTTAAATTCAATGTCTATAATGACGAATTCTTTTAGAGTGTTTCGTCAATATCTGCTTGAAGGGATAGTAGCCAATAAACAGCGTATGAATGATTATGTAGATAGTTCGGTTGGTGTAGTTACCGCCCTAAACCCGCATATCGGCTACAAGGCAGCGGCGAAGATTGCTAAAGAAGCAATATCTACGGGTAAGCCTGTTCGTGAAATAATATTGCGCGATAAAATACTGACACAACAAGAGCTTGATATTATACTGGACCCGCAGGAAATGACTACCCCCGGTATATCTGGAGCTAGTTTGCTAAAGAATAATAAGTAATACAAGGCATTTGCAATCTATAAAAAATCTGCTATATTACTGATATAAATATGAAGCGGATATTAGTTACTGGCGGGACGGGGTTTCTCGGCTCAAATTTGTGTGTAAGGCTTATCAGCGAGGGGCACGCTGTTGTCTGCGTGGATAACAACTACACAGGCAGTCTTGATAATGTATCTGACATAATAAAATCACCTAATTTCAAGTTTATAGAGCACGATATCACTACACCACTCAAACTAGATGAACACATAGACCAGATTTATAACCTCGCCTGCCCCGCATCTCCCCCTGCATATCAGGGAAAAATGGCTATTCAGACCACTAAAACCTGCATTATAGGCGGGCTGAATATGCTGGAACTGGCAAAAAAGAATAGTGCGACTATTTTGCAGGCATCTACATCAGAGATTTATGGCGATGCGCTGGAACACCCGCAGAGTGAAAGCTATCGTGGCAATGTGAACCCGATAGGCATCCGCGCTTGCTATGACGAGGGCAAACGCTGTGCCGAAAGTCTATTTTTTGACTATTACAGGGAAGAAAAGATTGATATAAAGGTTGTCCGCATATTTAACACTTATGGACCTAGGATGAACCCCGATGATGGGCGTGTTGTCAGCAACTTTATCTGCCAAGCATTGCAGTCTAAAGACATCACTATCTACGGAGATGGCTCGCAGACGCGTTCATTTTGCTATGTTGATGACCTGATAGAGGTAATAGTGCGGATGATGAACAGTCCCAAGGAGTTCACAGGACCAGTCAATATCGGCAATCCATGCGAATTCACCGTGAACGAGTTGGCAGAAAAGGTAGTGGCTAAAATTGGCAGTTCGTCAAAAATAATATACAAACCCTTGCCTGCCGACGACCCGAAACAACGACGCCCCGATATAACCCTCGCAAAAGAAAAACTCTGCTGGGAGCCACAAGTAATGCTAGATGAAGGACTTGATAAAACTATTCAATATTTCAAGGCGGTTATAACCGCATTTTAATCTGCTCTAAGACTAAAGCTCACGTTGTTCGCTCTCACGCCTTGCAATTGTTTTACCTTGTGAATTCAATAGCTTCACTAAAATCGTTTGTGACCCTAGCACCTGATGCAGCCTGTAAAAAGCTCTTGCCATAACGTTGTTTCGTTATTCTATTATCAAGCACCACTAATAACCCCTTGTCGCTTTCGTGTCGTATCAACCTGCCTACTGCCTGCTTGAAGTATAGAACCGCCCTTGGTAGGTAATAATTATTAAAGCTAGAACCTGTCTCATCCTCTACTAGTTTCATCTTACGCTCGTAGTATAAATCCTTGAAATATTCAAATGGCAGTTTGTCCAATATAACCATGCGAAAGTTGCCTCGCGCTAAGTCTATCCCCTCACGCAACATTGCACAACCCACTAGCACTTTGTCATCTGCTGATGTAAAGTCCTCCCAGTCTCCATCCTCTTGGGATATTACGTGCTTTTTGTGCATCATATCTATTGAGAGTGCATCTACTAGATTATTCATCCGCTTTATGCTATTGCAGATAACCAGCGCAGAGCCATCTAAAGATTGCAATAATTTTGAAATCAGCTTATTTTTTGCTTCATCTTCCGTATGGGCTATGTCCGGTGCGTAGAGCAACGCCTGCTGATTCATCTGAAATGTGGGAGGCATCGTTTTAATGTTGTCTGCATCCACCATATTGACAAGCCCTGTTTCACGCAAAAAGTAGTCAAAACTGCCATTTGCAGCAATAGTCGCACTCACAAAGATAGATGATGTAGTTAATTCGTCTAACCCCCGTGCCAGCTCATCGCCAACGTGCAATGGCATAAAACGCAGGGTGACGTCCTTTCTGATTTTTTCCGCTACGCGCAAACCTTCGTCCTCGTGTTTGCTGTCCAGCTCGGTGAAAGCATCGTTCCACTGCGTCCATTCATCCTTTAGGTCGCTATCGTTTGCATCCCGCACCAGCTCTATACAGGTGTCTATGAATGGATAGATTAGTTCGCGCACACCGTCATACAGCACCTTGCCGTCAGCGAGCTTGATGATAAGCGTTTCATAGTGCTTTGCAAGTGCCGTAAATTTCTCAAAGTCCAGCTTGTCCTTATGCTCCTCTAGGCTATTGATTATACGCTTGAGCGATATATCTATCCCCGCAAAGACGGCAAATATGTCAGCTACGGAATGCGCCTCGTCAAAGACTACGTGCTCAACTGGATTAAACACCTGTCCCATAGAGTCTTTGCTCAGTTTCATGGCGATGTCGCTAAACACAAGGTGATGGTTCGTGATAATGACATTTGCCGCATTTGCTGCCTCACGCGCTAGGTAAAAAGGGCAGGTTTTATAATACTGGCATTTATTGTAGATACATTGCTTGCTGTCGGCACTCATCTTGTCGGTTATGCCTGCATCAAACATTCCGCGTGGCACTTCTATGATAGATTCCTGCTGCTGGCGTTCATACCATTCTATCACATCTGCGTAGAATATGGCGTTTGGATAAACCCAGCGCATAAACCTGTGTGGGCAGAGGTAATTTTTGCGCCCTTTCAGCACAGCCACGCTCCTGTCACCAAATAGGGCTTTTATAACGGGAATGTCTTTCTTGTATAGCTGTTGCATCAGCTGTTTTGTCTTGGTAGATATTATAACGCGTCTGCCCTGTGCAAAGAGTGGCACTAAGTAAGCCATTGTTTTACCACTGCCAGTTGGAGCTTCTAAAATAAGGTTTTTATAGTTACATAGGGCATCTCCTATGAGATTAGCCGCCTTCAGCTGGTTGGTGCGGGGGTAATAGTCTTCTATGAGAGCAGGTAGCTTATCCGCGTTTAAGAATATATCGTCAAGCATTGGTAATTATACCAATAAAAATAATATTTGACAACTGGACGTTTGGGTGTTAACATTAAAAATACTACCATATTAGGAGGAGAGAATCTTAATGAAAAAGTTGTTATTATTGGCTGGTATAGCTATTTTTGCTGTAGCTTGTGTTGGCAGTAGCCCGAAACCTGCAGGTGTAGCGGCTGCGGCGGCTCCCGGTTGTTTGACTGGTGCACCTGATTGGGTATTATCTGGCGGTGCTGAAGGTGAATACCTGAATGGCGTTGGTTCTGCAAAGATTGGACCTGCTGGGGTGCAATTTGCCCGCACGGCAGCTCAAGGTAGTGCGCGCGATGAAATGGCTAGGACGTTGGAAGTGAAAGTTGAAAATATGCTGAAAGACTTCACACAACAAACTGGCGTTGGCGATTCAGCTGTCGTTGACAGGGTAACTGCTAACGTGTCAAAGCAAGTATCAAGCCAAACGCTGACTGGCACTAAGCAGAAAGCAATGTGGGCTTCGCCTTGCAACGAACTGTATGTGTTAATGGCTGCTGATGCTAATACGCTTCAGAAGTCTGTAAAAGATTCTGTGAACTCTAGTCTCAAGAACGAAGCGGCTGCTTGGCAACAATTCCAAGCTAAGGGTGCTCAAGACGAGCTAGATGCTGCTGTTAACAAGTCGTTCCCGAAGCAATAGTGACCAAATAGAGAATCTCCCCCCGATAGGTGGGAGATTCTTTTCTTATAGGAGTGTTTGATGTTTGATGACTGGGCTGATTTAGACGTCGCTACATTCCGCTACAAGTTTTTCGTATCAGTCATCGCTGATGAGCGTTGGCAACTGTATCTTGCTGGACTTGGCAATACAATCATTCTTGCGCTTGTCGCTTGCCTTATGGGTTCTTTTGTAGGCACATTCGTTGCTTTTGTCCGCTATATAGACTATACCAACAAGCAGGCAAATACGCCTAGCATTATATTTACCATATTAGGCAAGCTGTGCAATGTATATACGACTAGTATACGTGGCACACCGCTGATGATACAGTTGTTAATCCTCTATACGGTTGCTTTCAAGGGTGGCTTTGAGGCATGCATATTCGGTTTCGGCATCAATTCGGGTGCGTATATATCGGAGATTATCCGTGCGGGGCTTATGTCTATCCCCAAGGGACAGTCAGAGGCGGGGTGCTCGCTAGGGATGACACGCTGGCAGACGTTGCGCATCATTATCCTGCCACAAGCAGTCAAGAATATTTTACCCGCACTATTCAATGAGTTTATCTCGCTGTTAAAGGAAACATCTATTGCGGGCTACATTGCAGTGCGTGATTTAACAAAGGCTGCGGATGGCATCAAAGGGCGGACGTTTCAAAGTATGCCACTGTTTATTACCGCATTCATTTACCTAGCACTGGTTATGGGTTTGACGCGCGTTCAAGAACGTATGGAACGCACGCTGGCTAAAGACGTGAGACACTAATTACACCTTAATATCAACTACCTTGCCCAGTGCTGTGCTATACTCGTCTAATACTGGGTTTATATGTTCCTCTATGAATTCCGCTACCTGTTCAGGTGCGCGCCCGGTGTAGTCTTGGGGGTTCAGTAGCTTACGGATGCGTTCTGCCGATAAAGGAATCTCTTTGTCGTTTGCTAATAGCTCTAACATATTATTCTTTAAGCCTAACTGTTTTACGTTATCCGCCGCCTTAATAGACGCAATCCGCACGCGTTCGTGCATAGCTTGCCTGTCAGCACCCGCTTTAACAGCTTCCATTATTATATTTTCAGTTGCCATAAAGGGCAGTTCTTCTGCCACCCTGCGAGCGATTATCTTGTCATAGACTACAAGCCCGCCTGTTATGTTTATTAGCAATTCTAGTATAGCATCAGCACTCAAAAATGCCTCTGATATGCTCATTCTGCGGTTGGCGGAGTCGTCAAGCGTTCGCTCAAACCACTGCGTAGCGTGCGTGTAGTATGGGTTAGCCGAAAGACTTATGACAAAGCGCGCCAGCGAGCAAATCCGTTCCGAGCGCATAGGGTTGCGTTTATACGCCATAGCACTAGAGCCAATCTGCCCCTTCTCAAAAGGCTCTTCAACCTCTTTTAGGTGCGCTAGCAGTCGCACATCCGTGCCGAACTTATGGGCTGATTCCGCCACACCCGCAAGTGCCGCAAGCACTTTGGAGTCTTGTTTTCTGCTATACGTCTGCCCCGTGACGGGCTGAATACGTTCAAAACCCATCTTTTCAGCTGTTAGTCTGTCAAGCCTTTTCACCTTGTCGTGGTTGCCGTCAAATAGGCTCATAAAAGATGCTTGTGTGCCAGTTGTTCCCTTTGCGCCACGAAACATTAGGCTAGATATGACAAAATTTATACTTTCTAGGTCTATCAGCAAATCTTCCATCCAGAGTGTAGCGCGTTTCCCCACTGTGGTGAGCTGTGCGGGCTGAAAGTGTGTGAAACCCAATGTTGGCAACGATTTATATTGCAAGGCAAACGTTTTTAGGTTAGATAGAACGTTGACGATTTTTGCGCGGATTAGTGTAAGTGCCTCACGCATTATTATCAGGTCGGCGTTGTCGCCTACGTAGCAACTAGTTGCCCCAAGGTGGATAATCGGCATTGCACTTGGGGCTGCCTTGCCGAATGTGTGGACATGCGCCATAACATCGTGGCGAAACTTGCGCTCCATCTCCCTAGCATAGTCGTAGTCTATGGGCAGAATGTTAGCCCGCATTTCGGCGATTTGCCCGTCCGCAATGGGTAGTCCAAGCTCTTTTTCCGCCTCAGCAAGGGCAATCCATAGTTTGCGCCAAGTGGAGAACTTCTTATCAGGCGAGAACAGAGCGAGCATCTCTTTGCTGGCATATCGCTCAGCAAGCGGCGTTTCATATCTATCGTGCGACATAGCTAAATAATAGCAACGAATGGAGGGGGGTGTCAAGAGTAAGTGTTTTATAGTCGCCTTGACGGACGTTCAGTTTAGTGCTATAAGGGGTTAATATTAACGTCTTTTGGGAGAGACAAGATGAAAAAATATGAGACTCATTATGGCAGTAATTCTCTTAAAACTTGGGTAAATATGATGTTGACGGGAGCTAACGCCCTAAAACTGCCTAAATATCAAAGAAGTTTTGTTTGGACGTTAGATAGGTCTAAAAAGTTGATTGAAAGTATCAATGAGGGGCTTTTTATTCCGCCTGTCACTTATGCTATGTTTACGGGGGCTCAAGACGTTGAAGCTGGCATATACATTATTGATGGGCAACAACGTCTAACGTCTATATTGCTATTTCATCTTGGCTTTTGGTGGGAAGATGGCAGAAATATCCTTGAAGAAGATGACGAGGACATTGTGGCTAACACGCGCGGAACAAAAGAGTGGACATTTGAAAGCATTCAGAAAATCTATAACACTCTAAAAAATCCGTCAGTGGATAATCTTAGGAAACAGCTTGAAAAGGAGGGGTATTTCAGAATTGAAAGTATGACATCTTTCAAGGATGGCAAGGTAGATAAGAAACTTATTGAGAGTGCAGCGTCTATCTCTAAACTGGTGGATGACGATTTTCTTGCTAACCACGAGCTAGGCTTCTCCTACATAGACACATTATCAGGTAATAGCGAAGACGGCAAGAAACTGTTCGCTAATATATTCCGCAATATAAACACGACAAGTGTGGGACTCTCTCACGAGGAGACACGTGCCGCATTCTACTGGATAAGACCGAAACTCGTTGAGTTTTTCAAACCTGACTTTTTGCGATATTGTATGGTTGCCAAAGAAAAACTTGATTTTGCACGATATTTAGCAATCGTATCGCCCATTTATGATGCTTATCTTAAAAAAGAAAGTATTAAGAATATTCCTTCAGCAAGCTATTCGGCAATAGCAAGGGGCTATGCAAATAAGCTCAATGTTTATGTTATGAACTACGTGTCTGATATTGTTGAGAGTGAAAAGGGCAAGCGTGGACTTGCGGCAAGCAGGTATATGGAAAATATGCCTAAGTTTGAATCTGCATTCAAGACACTTTTTGGGGAGAATTTAGGTCGGTACAGGTTTGATAATAGCGCAGTTGCCGAAACCTATCTGTGCGGGCTTATCTTTTGGGTGTTGTTTGCGGGCTGTCGCATTGACTTTACAAAGGCATTCACACTTAAAGGACAACTAGAGAAATTAACCGCACATCAAAAGTCTGACGACAAGTTAAGCGGAATAAGGGAGAGGCTGAAACAATCAATAGAACTGTTTGAGGGGTATGTGAGGGGGTAGGAGGATGAACCTGTGACAAATTCTTATTTGCTAATCATACTAAAATATGTTATTATGGAGTAGGGGTGAATTGTGGTAAAGAAAACAATATCAATCGCTGATGATGTTTATGCACAGGTCAAAGGACAGCATAACTTTAGCGGGTTAGTGTCAATGCTCTTGACTGACTACATTCAACGTGCTAATGTTGAAAAAGCTCTTGGAGTGTTCGGTGCAATTCCTAGCGACATTGATGGAGTGACTGCTGTCAATGCTATGCGTAGCGAGGGCGAACTTGCACGGAGAACCTAATCAACGTATTTTAGTTGACACTGATGTGTTGATAGAATATCTACGTGGGAATAGGGCGGTGTTCAATACCTTAAAGCCTTTGCTTGTTGACGGATATGCTTGTATAAGCCCGCTATCTGTGTATGAGCTGTTTTCGGGTGCACGTTTTCATGAAAGGGATGCTATCAACACCCTAATCAACGCAATGAATATACTGCCACTAAGTATGGCGGTTGCCACCCTCGCTGGTGATAGACGTGGCACCTATCGTGCTAAAGGCATAACACTTGGGGATATTGATTGTATGATAGCCACCACAGCTATATCAAATAATATAAAGCTGTGGACTAGAAATGTTAAACACTATCCTGATGTTGAAATATATGGTTTGATATAAGTTTGACTAACGAAGAAATGCATGATAAGCTTATTGGAGTTCTTGTTAGAGGTAATGTAATGCCCATAAATACATTAAGTGATAGTAATTATGAAAAATCATACTTATCTTCTCACCCAGAAGCTAAAAAATGGCTAGAAAATTTTTACACTGAAGACCGTTATGCCCTTTCAATCATGTTAGATTGTTTGTTGTTTGTTTCGTATGAACGATTCAGGGACGGTATTGAAACTAAGCTATGTCAAATATTTGATGAACGCAAAACTAATAAAACAATTAAATCAAGAATTGGTCTTTATACAATAAAGCACCCTAATGACAATAAAAACATTTACGGAAGTGAGGATAGTCTCGGAAATATTTTAAAAGGAATATGTAAGAAATATTCCAAAAAATTTTACTTAGAGCCAACTAAAGAGCACTTAAAGGCTTGTGGCATTAAAAATGTAATTTTTGTTGATGATATAATTGCTTCTGGGACTAGGACACACAATTTTATTAAGCAACCCAAATTAGAAATATTAAGGTCACTGAGAAGTTTAGAATCCCTTAAAAAGATTGAGATAGCTTTCTTGGCATACGTTGTCTATAATAAAGGAGAGGAATGCATTAAGCGAAACTATCCTCACAGAACGATATATAAGTGTTTAGAGCAACCATTTTTTCCAGAAGACTTAAAAGAGGAACTTAAAGAGATATTAAAAAAATATAAAGCAAATAGTGGATATAAAGAAACCTTTGCAAGTGTTATATTCTATAACTCTATTCCAAATAATGTTCCTAGTATTTTGTGGAAACCAGTAGGAAAGATTCCATCTTTATTTGGCTCTCCTAACGATAAAATAATTCGCGATATTTCAGATGATTTGCAACATAGAAGCAGATTAAATGAAATATTATGGCACAACAAGCAATATAAGAAAGCTTTGAAATTATGCGAATCTTTAAGAGAAAAAAAGGATATGAATTTAGTTTATGTTGCGACACTCTTATTGAGAGGAGTTAAGGCAGAAAGCTTGCATAAACGTATGAATCTTACAAAAGAGCAGACAAAACAATATCTTGATAAGTTGTACAAGGTTGGTTTTATTGACGATAGACATAAACTCACTGTTCAGGGTAAATTTTGGCTTGATAAATGTATATATAGAAAAACTAAAATAAACGTTGATAAAAATGATATAATGTATTATCCTGTCACGTATAGGGGTATAAAGCTTTAGTGTTTGCTTTTGTTGGGAGTGTTGGAACCAGCATTCCTTTGGCAAAGTGAGATTTTTTAGGCTACGCCACGTAGCTTATTGCTCTGCTTTATTGATGTCTGCGGTATGCTTGACAGAAACCAGAGCAATAAACTCGCTCTACTACGTTTCGCGAGTCAAAGTAAAACTTTTGCTCCTTTATTGGCTCTTGCCTAGTATAGTATTGATTAGTTGATAGATATGCTAGGCAGGAGCTGTATCTTGAAACC